>JAAXWU010000121.1 GCA_013334855.1 Chlorobaculum sp.
TGCTCAAAAAGCTTCAGGCGGCGGGACTGAAGGTTCGCGACACCAAACAGACGCTGCTCGACATCGCCACCGATAACGGTATGCAGGTGCAGCGGCTGTACGATATTCTCGTAGCTGGCAAGCGCACTGGCGGGCTTGGCGAGAGTGGCGGATGGGGAAAGAAAACGCTCGGCGAGGCTGCCGATGCTTGTGGAGTCTCGTCGCTCGCCCTGCAACAGGCGCTGAAGCAGCAGGGCATCGAGGCATCGCCCGATGAACGATTATCTGAAATCGCCTCGAACAATGGCCTGAGCACGCCCGAACTCATCCAGCGCATCAACGCCATGACTGAAAAGAGATAAAGGAAATACTTATTACTCCAGCGATAAAACTCTTGACAATTGCCCCGGACTTCAGTCCGGGGTATGCGGATAACGCACAATAAAGCCGGGCTTTAGCCCAATCTCTTACTGGTGTGGCTTTTGCGATTATTGTTGCCGGAGTAATAATCCGTTCGGAGAGCTATCGCCAGAGGGTTTCAGCGCTTGCGGCAGATCGCGCCGTACAGCTCGGGCCGTCGGTCGGCGAAAATTTCGTTCACCGCGTTGAAGCGTTTGTCGCGGCAGATACGCGGATCGATCTCCACCACGAGCACAACGTCACCCGACGACGCGGCCAGGGCGACCGGTTCGCCGAAAGGATCGTACACCGCCGAACACCCCTTGAATGAAAAGAGATAAAGGAAATACTTATTACTCCAGCGATAAAACTCTTGACAATTGCCCCGGACTTCAGTCCGGGGTATGCGGATAACGCACAATAAAGCCGGGCTTTAGCCCAATCTCTTACTGGTGTGGCTTTTGCGATTATTGTTGCCGGAGTAATAATCCGTTCGGAGAGCTATCGCCAGAGGGTTTCAGCGCTTGCGGCAGATCGCGCCGTACAGCTCGGGCCGTCGGTCGGCGAAAATTTCGTTCACCGCGTTGAAGCGTTTGTCGCGGCAGATACGCGGATCGATCTCCACCACGAGCACAACGTCACCCGACGACGCGGCCAGGGCGACCGGTTCGCCGAAAGGATCGTACACCGCCGAACACCCCTTGAAATCGAGCCTCTCCCCCTCCTTCGTCTCGCTTCCCGCCCGATTGGCCACGGCCACATACACCTTGTTCTCGATGGCCCGTGCGGGCATCACCTTCCGCCACGCATCGGTCACGAGATTCGAGGGACAGGCGATGATCTCCGCTCCTTCGAGCGCCAGCACCCGCGAAACCTCGGGAAAGCGCCAGTCGTAACAGAGCATGACGCCGACCGACACGTCGAGCCGCTCGTCGCGGATCACCGGAAAGGCGGTGTCGCCCGGCTCGAAGACGAAACGTTCCTTGTAAAAGAGGTGCGGCTTGCGGTAGATGACCGGTTCCGGGATGCCTGGACGGAACGTAAACACCGAATTGTAGAAGCGCCCATCCGCCGCTTCGGGCACTCCGGCGACGATGATCGCCTGCTTCGCTTCAGCGAGACGCTGGAAAAAACCGCACGCCACGCCGCCCGGCGCTTCGACGAGCGGAGCAAGCTCCTCCTTCGACACGAAATAGTAGCCGCTCGTGCACAGTTCCGGCAGCACGATGATCTCCGCCTCGACCGAATCGAGCAGTCTGGCGATCGCGTCGAGGTTCGCCTCTCGATCCCCAAGCACCGGCGTGAACTGAACGGTGGCGACGCGGATCATCGGCTGCCTGAACCTCCCGCCGGACGCAATTTCTTCCGCGCTATTCTGACGACCGCCGCCGCCTCACTGCGGAAAATGAGCGTACCAAGCGCGAGGTAAAGCAGCACGATGAGCAGCTTCACCAGTAAGGCGAGTACACCGCTGATCCCAAATCCGGCGAGCCAGAGGAGCAGGTCGTCCTGCCACGCCGCGAACGCCAGCCCCGCACCGAGCAGGAGGGACAAACGCCCCCAGTCATAGCTGACGGGATAGAAGCGCACCGAGTAATAGCCCATGCAAAGGCACATCACCGCCGTGCCACAGAGAATCGCCACCGCCGCGCCATCCATGCCGGCGAGCGGGATGAGCATCCAGCAGGCTGCCGTCGTCACCACCGCTCCGGCAAAAGTCACCACCGGCAGATACTTCGTGTTGCCGGTAATCAGAATACCCGCCGAAAGGTTGGTAGAAATCATGTCGAACACGTAGCTGAAAAAGATCCACGGCAGAATCGACATGCCCATCCAGTACTTCGGCGGCAGGAGATAGAGCCGCCCGCCCCAGTGGACGCGCACCAGATCGGGCACGAAAAAGGTGCAGGCCACGGCAAGCACGATCACGGCAATACCCGAGAGGTTCATCACCTGCCTGAAAAGCGGCTTGGCTTCGGGATCGTCGGCATGTTGCAGGAAAAAGGGCTGCCAGGCGAAGCGGAAAATCTGGATGAACATCTGAAGCGCCACGCCGAACGCCGCCACCCGCCCGTAGATGCCGGTGATGTCCGACGCCTGGAACCCCGCGCCGTAGAGCCGCTCGATGTCCTGCTGCGGAATGCGGATGAGCAGGTTCCGGTCGATCAGGTGGATGAGCAGCCCCGCGATGCCAGTCGGCACGTAGGGCAAGCCGATGCCGAGCAACTGCCGGTACATGCCGGGCGAGAAAAATGGTTTGAGATTTTTCAGCACCGGCAGAATGAAAACGAGGCTCACCAGCGAACCAAGCGCCTCGCCGATGAAGACGCCGGAAAGTCCCGCTTTGAATCCGAGGATGAGTATGAAGGTGCTGATGACGCCGCCGACCACCCCCATGATTTTGGCGAGCGCGAACGGAATCGCCTTGCGCTTCAGCCGCAATTCGGCGAACGGCACGACGAGCAGCGTGTCGAGAAAGAGAATCAGGGCGGCATACCGGATGAAAAGCCCCGACTCGGGAGCGAGACCGATGGCCACGGCAATCGACGGCGCGAAGAAGAGCATCAGCGCCGAAAAAAGGATCGAGGTCAGAAAAAGGCTGAAGAAGGCCGTCGAAAAAAGAGGCCGCTCGTCCTCGTTGCGCTTGATGGCGTCTGAGGCGACCTTCAGGTATGAGGTTTCGAGTCCATAGGTGAAAAGGACGTTACCCAAGGCGATATTGGCGTAGACCACCGCCTGGATACCGTTGTCGAAGGTGGTCAACTGGTTGGCGTAGAGTGGGACGAGCACATAGTTCAGGCTTCGGGCCAGAATAGTGCTCGCGCCGTAGATGACCGTATCCTTTGCGAGAAGCTTGAGTTTGGAGAACATCCGCCGGGTGCCTGGAAATAGCGGTCAGTTCTTGCCAGCCAAAGGGCCGGTCGAACCGTTGGTTTTGGCGGCGCTCTCCTTCTGCTTTTGAACCGCCTCGTAATCGACCTGGAACTTGCCATCCTTCTGGATGACGGGAATCTTGGAGATCACCTCGCGCAGATGCGCCTGGGCCTCGGCCTGCTGCTGCTTCATCTTTTCAAGCTCGTCGCCCGTCAGACCGACCGGATTGTCCTTGTCGATCAGCGTATCCTTGAGCGATTCGATCTGAAGGTTCTGCTCCTTTTTCATGTGATTGACAAACCTGGAGAGAAAAAACATGAGGAGAAAAAAGACCGCCAAGGCGAAACCGAGAACATAAATCCAGCTCATAATCCGCAGGTTATGGTTAGCATGAACAGTTTCCGGGCGCGGTACGAAGCCGCCGCGTCACGACGCCTCCGCTGGCGACATTCCAGCGCTTTTGGCCCGGGCTTTGAAAATATCATGAATTTTCCTGATTATAGCGCTGATTAGCGGATTAAAAAATGAATATTTCCAGTTTTTAGCGGCGAGCCGATCCATGTCGCCGGAATCAAGTCAAGCAAGATGAAAGATATCGAAACCACCGTGCAGGAGGGCAAGAGCATTCTCTTGCAGGAAGCTGACGCCATCCGCCTGATGAGCGAGCGGCTGGACGAGAACTTTTCCAGAGCGGTCGAGCTGATGTTTGCCTGCGCGGGCAAGATCATCATCTCCGGCATGGGCAAATCGGGCATCATTGGCCAGAAAATCGCCGCGACGCTCTCCTCGACCGGCACGACGGCGATCTTCCTCCATCCGGCGGACGCGGCGCACGGCGATCTCGGCGTGGTTTCGGAGGGCGACACGGTCATCTGCCTCTCCAAAAGCGGCATGACCGAGGAGCTGAACTTCATCCTCCCGGCGCTCAGGGAGCGCAAGGTCGCCATCATCGCCTTCACCGGCAACCCGCGATCTTACCTCGCGATGAACGCTGACGTGGTGCTCGACACCGGTATCGACCAGGAGGCGTGCCCGTACGATCTCGCGCCGACCACCTCGACCACGGCGATGCTCGCGATGGGCGACGCGCTGGCGATCTGCCTGATGAAAAAGAAGAACTTCACTGACCAGGAGTTCGCCCTCACTCACCCCAAAGGCTCGCTCGGCAAGCAGTTGACAATGCGAGTCGGCGACGTGATGGCAACCGGCGAAACGCTGCCGCTGGTCAGCGAAGATGCGCCCGTCTCCGACCTCATCCTCGAAATGACCTCCAAACGCTACGGCGTCAGCGGCGTCGTCGATGCGGAAGGCCAGTTGACCGGCATCTTCACCGACGGCGATTTGAGACGATTGGTGCAGACGGGAGAATCATTCCTCGACAAGAAAGCAGCCGAGGTGATGACCCCCAACCCCAAAACCATCTCGGCAGACATTTTAGCCAAACAATGCCTCGAAATCCTCGAAACCTGGCGCATCACCCAGCTCATGGTGTGCGACGAAAATCACCGCCCGGTCGGAATCGTGCACATCCACGACCTGGTAACGCTGGGGTTGTAGGGAGAAGAGAGGAAAAGCAAGCGTGCATACAATCGAGCAACCAGCACCATATACATCCACGGTATTGTCAGCTCATTTGAGCGTATCCAGTGCATCCATATTCATGCTGCCCCAAAACGTGCGATCCGTTCGCCAGAAATCATGCCAACTTTTCACTTGCAAACGCTCATGGCCTTCCTTAACCGCTTTGCGCAATTGTTCTACGCTATCAATTCCAGTGATTTGTGCAAGTTTCTGATAATTGCGGTGCTGAGCAGCTCTCAAAAAAAACGGAAATGCTGAGCTTCGCGATGAATAGAAGAGTGTCTGTGGATACCAGTGCTTGACATCAGTAATAAAAGCCATAAGCAAAACGAGCAACTCTGCCTGAATAACATCAGCAAATGGAATATCTCTTCGATCAGCTTGTCGCTTTATAAGCTCTGCCGCTGGGGCATAGAGGCGAACGTCTTTGGGCGCGAGAATTTGAAGTGTCTCGGAATGGCCATAGAATGCCCCGAATGTTACAAAACGATTATCCCCATAACATTCCGTTTCTGGAAGAAGATAATGAGTCGTCAGAATAAGATGAAGAGCACTGAAAGCGCTGGTTTTTAACAGAGCAGCAATGATGTAAAGAAATGTCTCATATACAAAAACACGATGCGCCTCAAACCAATCATTACTCCAAGAATTGACCTCAGATGGACGTGACTTCAGGTCAAGCAATCGCTCCAGCATCTCAATCAGCGAATCCCCAAACTCTTCCGATTGATTGAATTCGGATTCGAGAAGTACCCAATCCACGATATGGTCACGCACAAGTTTGAGCTTTCCACAGTCCTCTAAAACCCGTTCGCCCATGTTCATCTCGTCAGGCCGCTCCCTAATACGTAACGCATCTGCATAAGAATAACAAGCATCGAGAAAATCCTGTCGATAAAGCTTAAGCCCTCGCTTCTCTTGAATAATTGCCTGTTTGAGCACCACAAACTTTGTAACGGCAGGACTAGCCGGAATAGTGTTCTTTGTTGTAATGAACGCGGGTGCGTTTCCTATAGATGGTTTATAGTAAGCAGGCTTTCCATACAAAACACGAATGAGTTTTTCTCAGTTATCATTAGCCGCTTCAGGACTTGAAAAATCGATCCAGAGGCGCGATTTTAGGAAAACCGGAAGATATGGCTCACCGCTCTCGTCAAATTCGCAGACAACCGGAATAAACTTGGATTGCTGAGCCTTAGAATATACCTCGCAAGATATTGTTTTGGTTCAGCGTGAATTGGAGAAATCGACCGTTTGAGTTAGAGTGCAAAAACGGAGGAATTCACCATGCGAAAAGTGAGAAAAAACTACACCCCACAGGAAAAGGTCGCTCTCCTGAAACGG
>JAAXWU010000226.1 GCA_013334855.1 Chlorobaculum sp.
TGCGGGAGAGTAGGTCGTCGCCGAGTTTTTACACACACAAAAAAGCCTGCATTCCCCCGCAGGCTTTTTTGCGTTACACCCTTCCAGCGCGATCCCGCAACAACTCACACGGACTCGCTCCTGCGGGAATCATCTCGACAGGTCGGTTTTCATGAAAGGCCTTTCTCTTCTTCTCTCTGTCTTATTTCTTCTTCAAGACTTCTTCAACCTATTCTCAGATTTGCTATCTTCGGGATCAGTACTCACACTCAGCAATCCTATCTCAATGCAGCCGCCGAAATCTCATAATCATATCGAACTGGCGTTCGAAATCGATAGCGACCTCTATGAACTCTATATCGCCGTGCTTTCGCAAGTCGGTATCGAATATTTTCTCGAAGAGGATCGCAAGCTGCTCGCCTACCTTCCCGAAAACGACTGGAGCACCGACAAGGAGGCCTCCATAAAAATCATGCTTCAGGAGACCTTCGGCTCCGTGCCGCATTTCACGGTGACCTTTATGGCCGACCGGAACTGGAATGCCGAGTGGGAGGCGCACTTGCAGCCGGTGGAAATCTCCGACCGCTTCCTCATCATCCAGCACCAGAAGGAGTACGACGTCAAGCCGGGGCAGATCGTCATCGCCATCAACCCGAAAATGTCTTTCGGCACCGGCTATCACGCCACCACGCGCCTGATGATGCGCCAGATGGAGGAGCTTGACCTCGCCGACCGGAAGATCATGGATATCGGCACCGGCACTGGCGTGCTCGCCATCGCTGCCCGCAAGCTTGGCAACAAGAACCCGATTCTCGCCTTCGACAACAACGCCTGGGCGGCGGAAAACGCCGTCGAGAATGTCGAGGAGAACGACGCGGCAGACATCCGCGTTGAGCTGCTCGATGCCGAGGAGGAGCTGGCGGCGAACCTCGAAGAGGGCTACGACCTGATTCTGGCCAACATCAACAAGAATGTCATCGACCGTATCATGCCGGTTATCCGTCGCCACGCGCCGACGGCGCAGGTGCTGCTTTCGGGCGTGCTGGTCTATGACGAGCCTTGGCTGAAGCAGTTGATCAAGCGGCTTGGCTACACGTTGAAGAAGACGATCTACGAAGAGGAGTGGCTCTCGGCGCTGGTCGAACCAGCAAAATGATCGAAACGATGCCCAACGCAACCGAACGCATCGCCTGCATCGATGTCGGCACCAACACGGCGCTCTTGCTCGTGGCCGATCTCGATCCCGAAACCGGCAGGATCGCGCCGGTCGAGCATCGCCAGACCATCGTGCGCCTCGGCCAGAATGTCGATGAGCGGCGCATCATCCGCCCGGAGGCGCTCGACAGGCTGACCGCCTGCCTGTCGGAGTATCGCAATCTCTGCCGGGAACTCGGCGTGCACCGCATCGTCGCCGCCGGAACCAGCGCCCTGCGCGACGCAGCCAATCGCGACAAGATCATCAAGACGGTGAAAAGCTCGACCGGCATCGAAATCCGCTGCATCAGCGGAGAGGAGGAGGCCGCGCTCACCTTTTTCGGCGCGGTGGCGGGGCTTGAGTCGGTGCCCGAACAGTTCACGGTGATCGATATCGGCGGCGGCAGCACCGAGATCATCATGGGCAGCGTTGACCAAGTGGAGCAGGCGGTCAGCATGAATATCGGTTCGGTGAGGATGACCGAGCGATTCTGCACCACGCTTCCGTCATCGCCGGAGGAGTTCGAGGCGGCCCGGCAGGAGATCGACAGGCAGCTCGCCAAAAGCCTGCCGCCATTCTTCGCCGCCCGCCAGCAGGTGTTCGGCGTGGCGGGAACTCTCACCACCATCGCGCAGGTGTGCCTCGGCGACCGGCATTTCGACGCCGGGCGGGTGCAGGGCTACCGGCTCGAATACGCGGCGGTGCACGAATTGCTCGAACGGCTCCGCACGATGAGG
>JAAXWU010000122.1 GCA_013334855.1 Chlorobaculum sp.
GGAATTCCTTGAGCTTCATCATGCTTGGCATATAAACCATCATAGTGCAAAACAGGATAACAGCGAAATTAAAGAGTCATAATCTGGAAAAACAAGAATCAATAATAAGGCATGGTTAAGTTATGTATTTTATTCCACCAAACCATACATCAAGAAATATCTAATAAAAAAATTTATATCGTCCAATCTATTTAATAGTTATACCAGGCAACTTCCATTTGATAAATATTTTAAAGAATTCGTCGAGAAATTCTTGAAATACACTGTATGCACAGGTACATATAAAATTTTTTGGATTTTTTCGATCACCGCTCTGATAGTTCCAAATTTCAAAACAAGCATCTCCATGCTCACCTCCATATTTTGGAGTAATTTTGATATGACCATGAGCTATAGAGTTGCGTATAAGTCTAAGCCAATCATATGTGCTATCAGTAAAACTTTCCGGTTTTTTTATAATATTAAATTTTTTTAACGCATTGATTGTTGGATTCAACTGTTTTATCTCATCAGCGGACTCAAACGGAAGAACAACTAAACTATATGCGAGAGAAAGTGCTACCCCTTGATGAACTGGGGTGAAGGGATAATTATCCTCACTGCGTTTTAGTATTTCATGGTTGTTAACAAATTCCGCACGAAACTGTTCAACCGTATATTGAGGATTTTCCTTCATACAAATCTCAAATTCTTTCAGGAAAAGCGCTGTATGAAAGTTAAGAACTATGTTTTGAAGTAGTTCGTCAGATTTCATGATACTTTTAATAAATAATGAAATATTATATTTTCAATAAAGTTAAGCTTACTTCCAATATTTACGAATAATACATCCTCTTTTCAAGAGGAGTGATGATTTTGGCAATGGTTGTCAACATAAATTTCGAGAACAGTTTGAATTTAAACCGATAATTTAGGGGTTTGTCCCGTCTTCCCCGGTTTAAAAACCGGGGGGCAATTGAATAGGAGAAAATGATTGGTCGTTGTCCCGACGTGGCGGCAATCCCGAATCAAGGAAGGTTCGCGAACCGCCCCACCAACTTCCCCTCAATTCGACAGCCTCTCCACGGTGAACACTCCCTGCACTTTTTTGAGCTTGTCCATCAGAGTGGTGAGCTTGTCGGTGTTTTTCACGAAGATCGTCAGGTTGCAGGTGAAGATGCCGTCTTTGGCGTTCAGGGCTATGGTTCGGATGTTGGTGTCAAACCGGGAGATGACGCCGGTGATCTGGTTGGTCATGCCGATCTTGTCTTCGCCGATGATGCGGATGCCGGCAAGGAATTCAGTGTCAACTTTGCGGTTCCATGAGACCGAGACGATCCGCTCGCTCTTGACGAGGTTCTCGTTGGTGACGTTGACGCAGTTTTTGCGGTGAATCTTGACCGCGCCTTCGGTGGTGACGAAGCCGATGATGTCGTCGCCCGGCACTGGATTACAGCACTTGGCGTATGCGTAGGCGATATTGTTCAGTCCGGAGATGATCACCTCGTCCTTGCCCTGATTCGGGCGTTCCTGTACTTCGCGGGCGATTTCGGCGAACTCCTTGTGCGGCGCTTTGGCCTGCATGGCGCTTTCCGTAGCCTCCGTGGGCCTGTGCGGGCGGCTGATGCTCTCCATCACCTCCTCGCTGCTGATCTCCTGGTTGGCGAGCGCGCTGAAGAGATCGGCGGGCGTTTTGATGCCGTGCTGGCGGATGGCCTGGATGGCGTCGTTGGCGGAGAGGAGCTTCTTGGTGCCGGAGAGCATCTTCTCCCAGATGCTGCGCCCTTTTTCGATCTCCTGGCGGCGCTCCTCGTTGATGGCCGCCCTGATCTTGAGCTTGGCGCGGTGCGTGATGACGATCTTCAGCCAGTCCGCCTTTGGCTTCTGGCTCTTTGACGTAATCACCTCGACGCGGTCGCCGGACCTCAGCTCGGCGGTGAGCCGCACGATCTTGCCGTTGACCTTCGCGCCGATGCAGCCGTTGCCGATCTCGGAGTGAATCGCGTAGGCGAAGTCGATGGGGGTGGCTCCGGCGGGCAGAATCTTCATGTCGCCCTTTGGCGTGAAGACGTAAATCTCGTCGTGATAGAGGTTCAGCTTGAACCCCTCCATGAATGCCGAGGCTGAATCAGCGTCCTTGATCAGCTCCCGCGCCCATTTGAGGAAGGAGTCTACCGCCGCGTCATCTCTCGAAATCTTCTCCTTGTAGCGCCAGTGCGCCGCGACGCCGAGTTCGGCGAATTCGTGCATCCGGCGTGTTCTGATCTGCAATTCGATGACGTAACCTCGCGGGCCGATGATCGCCGAATGGAGCGACTGATAGCCGTTATGCTTCGGGATGGAGATGTAATCCTTGAAGTGTTGCGGTATCGGTGGAAACTGCTGCGTAATGTAGCCGTACACCGCGAAGCAATCCGAAAGCCTGTCCGTATCGATGATGACGCGAATGCCGTAGAGGTCGTGGATGTCGTCGAACTCCTTGTTCTTCATCCGCATCTTGTTGTAGATCGAGTAGAGATGCTTGGCGCGTCCCTGCAACTCGACGTTGAAGCCCTGCTTTTCGAGATCTGCCTTGATCGGCTCGATCATCTTGTTCAGGTAGGCGATGCGCTCGTTCCTGCTGAGGCGAACCTTTTTGAGCAGGTAGTCGTACATCTCGGGGTCGATGTATTTGAGGGCGAGGTTCTCCAGATCGACCTTCATCTTGCCGAGGCCGAAGCGGTGGGCGAGCGGCGCGTAGATGTCGCGCGTTTCGAGCGCCATGCGCACGCGGCGGTGCTCCGGCAGCGAGTCGAGGGTGCGCATGTTGTGCAGGCGGTCGCAGAACTTGATCAGGATCACGCGGATGTCCTTGACCATCGAGAGCAGCATCTTGCGGAACCCTTCGGCCTCGGTGGTCTCGCGGTTGATCATGATACCGGAAATCTTGGTCAGCCCCTCGACGATCTCCGCCACCTCTGCGCCGAGTTCCGCCGAAATATCTTCGTAGGTGTAGCCGCTATCCTCGATCACGTCGTGCAGCAATGCTGCCGCGACCGAGACGCCATCGAGCGGCAGTTCGGTGACGAGAAGCTTGGCTACCTCGACAGGATGGTAGAAGAACGGCTCGCCGGAAGCACGCTTCTCCCCGTCATGCGCCCGATAGCACATGTAGAACGCACGCTGGATGAGCGACTCGTCGTAATTTTTGAGATTCGCCCGGCACAGCCGCAGTATTTCGTGCAGTTTGGCGTAATGTTCCTGTTCTATCTGGGCAAGCATTGCTCTCTGGTTCTCCGATTGAAAAGCGCCCTTGTCGCTTGAATTTTACCTCTTTAGTGTATATATGAAATCGGCGCTTCAGGTCAATGCTTTTTTACTCCGTCATCTGCTCGATTCGCTCCTGAAGCATCAGAATTTCGTCACGCAGATATGCGGCTTTTTCGTAATCGGTCTCCACGGCGGCCCGCTGCATCTCGACGTTCATCTCCGCCACCATCAGCACCACATCCTCGCGGCTCATGCTCTTGAGCAACCCCTGCAACTCAAGCTCGGGGCGCTTCTGCAGGCCGAGGCGCTTGCGGCGGTAGCGCTCCTCGGCGTCGGCCACGCTGGTGGTGTTGAGCACCTGATCGACCGATTTGATGATCGAACGCGGCACGATGCCGTGCTTTTCGTTGTACTCCTGCTGGATGCGGCGGCGGCGGTCGGTTTCGTCGAGCACCTCGCGCATCGAGTCGGTGATCTTGTCGGCGTAAAAAAGCACCTTGCCGTCGAGGTTTCGCGCCGCCCGCCCGGCGATCTGCATGAGCGACTTGGCGTCACGCAAAAATCCCTCCTTGTCGGCGTCGAGAATCGCCACCAGCGCCACCTCCGGCAGGTCGAGTCCTTCGCGCAGAAGGTTGACCCCCACCAGCACCTCGATGTCGCCCGCGCGGAGTTCGCGCAGAATCTGCATCCGTTCGAGGCTCTTGATCTCGGAGTGCAGGTACTGCGAACGCAGCCCGACCTTGCGGAAATAGGCGTGAAGATCCTCGGACATGCGCTTGGTGAGCGTCATGACGAGCGACTTCTGCCCTTTGGCCATGCGCTCACGGAGACGTGCGAGCAGGTGGTCGATCTGTCCCGCCACGGGATGCACCTCGATCTGCGGGTCGAGCAAACCGGTTGGGCGCACGAGCTGCTCGACCACCACGCCGCCGGAGCGCATCAGCTCGTGCTGCGCGGGAGTGGCCGAGACGCAGATCACCTGCGGCGCCAGCTCCTCGAACTCCTCGAAGCGCAGCGGGCGGTTGTCGAGCGCCGATGGGAGGCGGAAACCGTGCTCGACGAGCACCGTTTTGCGCGAGCGGTCGCCGCCGTACATGCCGCGAATCTGCGGCAGGGTGACGTGCGACTCGTCCGCCACGACGAGGAAATCGTCGGGAAAATAATCGAGCAGGCACCACGGGCGCTCGCCCGGTTTGCGCCCGGCAATGTGGCGGGCGTAGTTCTCGATGCCGGAGCAGTAGCCCAGCTCCTTGATCATTTCGAGGTCGTAGCGGGTGCGCTCTTCGAGCCGCTGCGCCTCGATCAGCTTCTCTTCGGCGCGGAGGGTGTTCAGCCGCCCGGCCAGCTCGTTCTCGATGGCGAGCATCGCCGACTCCAGTTTTGCGCTGTCGGCCACGAACTGCCGCGCCGGGTAGATAAAGGCATACTCGTCCTGGCCGATGATCTCGCCGGTTTGCGGATTGAAGGTCTGGATGGAGTCGATCTCGCTGCCGAAAAACTCGACGCGCAGCGCCAGCTCCTCGTGGCCCGGCACCAGATCGATCACGTCGCCGCGCACCCGGAAGCGCCCCGGCGAGAGATCGACGTCGTCGCGGAAGTAGTGCAGCGACACGAGTTTTTGCAGGAATTCGTCGCGATCCAGCTCCATGCCCCGCCGCATCTCGACGATTTGCGACATCCAGTCCTCCGGCGAGCCGAGGCCGTAGATGCAGCTCACCGAGCTGACCACGATCACGTCGTTGCGTCCGCTGAGCAAGGCGCTCGTCGCCCGCAGCCGGAGCCGCTCGATCTCGTCGTTGATCTTCAGATCCTTGGCGATGTATTTATCCATCGACGGGATATACGCTTCGGGCTGGTAAAAGTCGTAGTAACTGATGAAGTATTCGACCGCATTTTCAGGAAAGAACTGCTTCAGCTCGCCGTAAAGCTGTGCGGCGAGGGTCTTGTTATGGCTCAGCACGAGCGTGGGACGATTGACGGCGGCGATGACGTTCGAGACCGTGAAGGTCTTGCCCGAACCGGTCACGCCAAGCAGCGTCTGCCAGCGGTCGCCGCGCAGCACCCCCTCGGTCAGCGCCCGGATCGCCGCAGGCTGATCGCCCATCGGGCTGTAAGGGCTTGCAAGTTTGAACGTTCCACTCCGATTTCCATCTTTAAACATCATGTATCCGAAACCTCCGTAATTCACATAAGCGGTGATAATAGCTATTACAAAAACTATTTACGTCTGCTGATAGTTCTTGAGTCCAACCCTGATGACATGACGACACCGGCGAGCGTGCCGGTTTTTTAACGTCAATTTGCCGGATTTTTCGTAATGTAGGGTTTTGTTTGAACCGGAACGAGCGGATGGATGCATGATCGGATTTTGCCATATAACGAAGCATGACCAGCGCTTTTCTACCATACTGAAATCAACGGGCAGAGCGCTCGCCATTTGCGCGGCGCTGCTCCACCTCATCTCCTGCAGATCAATCATGAGTGAAAACAAGACGCACCTGACCGACAGCTATTCATACGACACCGTGCCCGGCGACTCGCTGCACACGCGAATCTACCGGCTGAAGAACGGCCTGACCGTGTACATGAGTCCCTACCACGACGAGCCGCGAATCTACACCTCCATCGCCGTGCGGGCGGGCAGCAAGAACGACCCCGCCGAAACCACCGGCCTTGCGCACTACCTCGAACACATGCTCTTCAAGGGCACCGACTCGATCGGCTCGCTCGATTACGCCAAGGAACACACCGAGCTTGAAAAGATCATCGAGCTGTACGAAAAGTACCGCGCCACGAGCGATCCCGAACACCGCGCGGCGATCTACCGCGACATCGACAGCATCTCGAACGTCGCGGCGCAGTTCACCGTGCCGAACGAGTACGACAAGCTGCTCAACTCCAT
>JAAXWU010000017.1 GCA_013334855.1 Chlorobaculum sp.
AGGGTACGCCGACCTCTTTCGGGGGCGTCGATTTGCCGACGAAACCGGCAAGCACCAAGAGCGTAATGACATAGGGCAGCGACTGCACGAGCTGCGAGGGAAGCCAGCCCGAGGGGAACCAGATCGAGAGCGCTTCGGTCGAAGCGAAAAGCAGACTGGCCAGCGCCGCGCCGACCGGCGACCATTTGCCGATGATCATCGCGGCCAAGGCGATGTAGCCCCGCCCGGCGGACATGTTGTCCGTGAAGCTGTGCTGCTGGAAGACAAGAAACGCGCCGCCGAGCGCGGCCAAGGCACCGGAGATGAGCACGCCGGAGTAGCGCAGGCGGCGTACGCTGAGGCCCGCCGTCTCAACCGCCTCGGCGCTCTCGCCCGCCGCACGGAGCCGCAGGCCATAGGGAGTGCGAAACAGCACGAACTGCGCGAGAGCGACGGAAAGCACGGCGATGATCAGCAGCGGATCGAAGAGCGGCATCGAGACCTCCATCCCGGCAATGCGAGCCGAATTCATCGCGCTGCCGAAAAGCAGACCGAGACCGAAACGGGTCGCGCCCATGACGAGAATATTGATGGCGATGCCGCTGACGATCTGGTCGGCCCGGAGCGTGACGGTCACGAAAGCGTGCAGAAGCGACACGCTGACGCCGAGCGCGAGCGCCAGCGCCACCCCCGCCCAGGCCGAGCCCGTAAGGTGCTGGCCGAGCATCGCACCGAACGCACCCGCGAGAATCAGCCCTTCGAGGGCGAGATTGATCACGCCGCCCCGCTCCGAAAACACCGCACCCACGGAGGCGAAAAGATAGGGCACCGAAATCCTCAGCACCTGCAAAATGAAAACAGCCGCTAAACTCTCCATGAAACTGACAATTTGGATGCTTTTCCCGGTTTTTTCCGAACGGATTTTCTGTTAACTTGACGACTCGGAAAAGTAATTTTCCGCAGACGTATTTTAACTGTTTTGTGAATTTATCTGTTTTTCCGGGTTAACCAACAATTAGCAACATGCCGAATTCTAACGCGATCGAAGAACCCGCCGTAGCCAAGCAATACATCTACAGTTTTGCTGGCGGTTCAGCTGAAGGGGATGCATCCATGAAAAACCTGCTCGGAGGCAAAGGCGCCAACCTTGCCGAAATGGCCAACATCGGCCTGCCCGTCCCTCCCGGCTTCACCCTATCGACCGAGGTCTGTACTTACTATTACGATCACCAGAAAACCTACCCCGCGAACCTCTTCGAAACCGACATTCCCGCCGCGCTCAAAAAAGTTGAAGATTACCTCGGCAAAAAGTTTGGCGATCCCGAAAACCCGCTGCTCGTCTCCGTCCGCTCCGGCGCACGCGCCTCGATGCCCGGCATGATGGACACCATCCTCAACCTCGGCCTCAACGACATCACCGTCGAGGGTCTGGCCCGCAAATCGGGCAACCCCCGCTTCGCCTGGGACTGCTACCGCCGCTTCGTCTCGATGTACGGCGACGTCGTGCTCGACCTCAAGCCTGCCGACAAGAAGCAGATCGATCCCTTCGAAGAGATTCTCGAACAGAAAAAGCACGAGCTTGGCATCCACCTCGACACCGAGTTCCAGGTCGATGACCTCAAAGACCTCGTTGGCCGATACAAGAAAGCGATCCTCGAAAAGACCGGAAAAACTTTCCCCGAAAATCCCGTCGAGCAGCTTCAGGGCGCTATCGGCGCTGTGTTCAACAGTTGGAACAACGAACGCGCCATCGTCTATCGCAAGCTGAATCACATCCCCGGATACTGGGGCACCGCCTGCAACGTCCAGGCGATGGTGTTCGGCAACATGGGCGAGGATTGCGGCACCGGCGTGGCCTTCACCCGCGACGCCGCTTCGGGCGAAAATATCTTCTACGGCGAGTTCCTTATGAACGCCCAGGGCGAAGATGTCGTCGCAGGCACAAGAACGCCGCTCAAGATCGAGCAGCTCGCGCTGGACAATCCGACGATCTACGGCCAGCTCGACGAAATCCGTTCGATCCTCGAAAAGCACTACCGCGACATGATGGACATCGAGTTCACCATCGAGAGCGACAAGCTCTTCATGCTCCAGTGCCGCGTCGGCAAGCGCACCGGCTTTGCCGCCATCAAGATCGCCGTTGATATGTTCAATGAAGGACTGATCGACGAGAAAGAGGTGCTGCGCAGAATCGAACCCGAACAGCTCAACCAGCTCCTCCGCCCGGTCTTCGACCTCGGCGAGAAGAAAGCGGCCATCGACGGCGGACGCCTGCTCGCCACCGGCCTGAACGCCGGCCCCGGCGCGGCGTGCGGACGCATCTATTTCAACGCCGACGACGCCATCGAAGCCACCCAGCGCGGCGAAGAGGTGATCCTCGTCAGGATCGAAACCTCGCCTGAGGACATCAAAGGCATGGACGCCTCCGAAGGCATCCTCACCGAACGCGGCGGCATGACCTCGCACGCAGCGCTCGTCGCCCGCCAGATGGGCAAAGTCTGCGTGGCCGGTTGCGGCACGCTCAGGATCGACTACAAGACCGGCGAAATGCGGGTACAGGGCAAGGATATCGTCCTGAAAGAGGGCGATTACCTCTCCATCGACGGCAGCACCGGCGAAGTGATCGCGGGTGAGGTCAAGACGAAAAACTCCGAAATCCTCGAAGTGCTGATCGACAAGACGCTCGCACCCGAGGATGCGCCGATCTTCAAGATTTACGACCAGCTCATGCAGTGGGCCGACAAGTATCGCAAGCTCAACATCCGCACCAACGCCGACCAGCCCGACCAGGCCGAGATCGCCATCACCTTCGGCGCGGAAGGCATCGGTCTCTGCCGCACCGAGCACATGTTCTTCGGCGGCGACCGCATCGACGCGATGCGCGAAATGATTCTGGCCGACGACATCGCCGGACGCAAGGTCGCGCTCGACAAGCTGCTTCCCTACCAGCGCGACGACTTCTACGGCCTCTTCAAGGCGATGGGCGCTCGCCCGGTCACCGTCCGCCTGCTCGATCCGCCGCTGCACGAGTTCCTTCCGCACACCGATGCCGAGATCGACGACCTGGCCGGCAAGATCGGCAAGTCGAGCGCCGAGATCAAGGCCCGCATCGAGAGCCTGCACGAGTTCAACCCGATGCTCGGTCTGCGCGGCTGCCGCCTCGGCATCCTGCATCCAGAGATCATCGTCATGCAGGTACGCGCCATCATCGAAGCCGCCTGCCGCATCAAGCAGGAAGGTCAGGAGATCGTGCCGGAGATCATGGTTCCGCTCGTCAGCACCGTCAAGGAGCTTGAAATCACCAGTGAATACATCCACAAGACCGCCCGTAGCGTCATCGCCGAAAAGGGCGTCGGCGTCAAATATCTCGTCGGCACCATGATCGAAGTGCCGCGCGCCGCGCTGACCTCCGACCAGATCGCCAAGGCTGCCGACTTCTTCAGCTACGGCACCAACGACCTGACGCAGATGGGCCTCGGCATGAGCCGCGACGACTCCGGCCAGTTCCTGCCGATCTACCAGCAGCAGGAGATTTTCGAGCGCAACCCGTTCGAGAGCATCGACAAGGACGGCGTTGGCCGCCTGGTCAGCATGTCGGCTAAAGAGGGCCGCTCGGTCAAGCCGGATCTCAAGCTTGGCATCTGCGGCGAGCACGGCGGCGACCCGGCCACGGTCGAGTTCTGCCACCAGACCGGTCTGAACTACGTCTCATGCAGCCCCTACCGCGTCCCGATCGCCCGCCTCGCAGCGGCCAGAGCGGCGCTCAAAGGCTGAGTCTATTTGCAGATATGACTAAAAAAGGCGGCTTCAGTAAGGGGCCGCCTTTTTGTTTGTGCGCATATCGTAAGCTTGGATAAAGCGGGGGAAAATGTATTAGATACGTAATTTCTGATTAAACGATTCGGATGCAAGGACTCCGTAGCCTCGCCCTCGACAGCAATCTTCTGCGCCAGCCCTCTCACGACACATCAGAACAACCGCGCCGCCAATCAGGTCTTCCCGGCTGTTTTCATGGCAGACGACGAATACAAAAAGCCGGTCTTATTGATGGTGAATTTCTTGTGGAATGACCTCAACAAGTCCATTATCGCACTTTCCAGATGATGCGTCGGACTGACGACTGAACGTGAGCGGAAGCTCATGCGGGTGTTGGACAAGTTCATCCGGTAGTACGGGAACGGCACGGTTCAGCACCGAGGCTGAGAATTCAGAGGCGTGGAAGCCGCAGCAGACGAATCTTTCGCCTCATTTCACAACGAAGTGGGGAGAGATTATTGAGGTCAGAGGTCAATGAATATAGGTATGATGATGGTCTGCTGCACATTCCAAGTAAATCTCTTTCATTCGCTACCTTTTTGCGATTTTCTTCTTGGATTTCTCAAAGTTTCCCATAATTTCGACTGCTGTAATGCTATATACTTTACGCTGAAATAATGTATGTTTTTATCGTCTATCAGGCAATTAAACGAGTCATCCCTCTTTGCTCAAGAATCTGAATACCAAAGTGTTTCGAAACTCAGACATTATTACCTTTATTTGCTGGAGAAATAAATAATTATCATTCAAATTTCTTCGCTGATAGTTTAGTTAAAATTGCTCTAATCGCTTTTTCTAATTCAATCTCAACATAGTCAGGTCTTTTTCGATCAATGAAAAATAATGCAGAATCTTTTCCGACATTTATCCAGTGGCTCCAATGATCTTTTGTCACTACAGTTGTATCACGAAACTGAACAGTTGGAATTTTTTTACCCATACCTATTCCCAACTCAAAAAGCAGCCAAGCCAGATTAGGTATATACTTACTTTTATCAGCAGCTTGCATGTATTCTTGGTGCTCTGTATCTGTTATTGAAAATACTATAATCAAAGCATCCGCAGATGATAATTTTTTCACCACATCAGAAGTCACCATCACTGCGCTTTCATCTGAGACCTCTATAGTGACACCATATTTTTCCGAAACCGACTTAAATATGTTATTAAAAGTTTTGTCTTTCTTTATTTCCTCTCTGCATGACAAAAATATCTTATACGGACTCACAAAAGAAACATCAACAGTTGACTTAAATTGACGCTTATCTTTATCTGGCTTACATTCATTCTCAAAACCACCAATTCGTCTTGTTATTTCTAAAGATATTTCAGCTAAAGATTTGTTTACAACTCCTCTACAATAGCCCAAAATTTCTATCGAACCAGACTCATATCTGCGCGATTCTCTTTTTGAAAATGATATTATATTTTTAATATCCATATTAAAGCATTCATGCATTTTGACATCTGTACTTATCTTCATTTCAGAGCATTCTTCGTCGGCTGTAGATAGCTCACCAGTCAAGTAGTGCAATAAACCATTACTACCATTTCCTGATATATCATCAACACAATACCCACATGCATCACGAGTACAATTTACACTATCAACGCCACGGTCGTCACTAGACACCTCAGCCTCATCACCAACAGTACTTTGTTCTTTATTGATATGGTTACAACCAGAAAAATTACTTTTTTTCTTGTTCGGGCCAAAAGAGCAACTATATTTATATCCTATTTTAACTAGGCGCTCGTGACAATTATCATTTTGCAAATGAACAAGCCGAATATACTTACTTCTCGAATGAAAAGTTGCAAGATACATCGCAGGTAAATCCAGATCAAAATGTCTCGCGATTCTCAATGAACTACTTTCACCATGAATGTCTGATTTCATGATATTTTCTTTTATCATGTAATCAAATCTATATGGCTGCTCTACCTCAGAATACAAATACGCCATTGCTTGCGTTCGCAACCAGTTGCATGATAGTGCATCAATACCATATGAATTAAATTCCTCTCTTTGATCTATAATTTTATCTATATCACTCATAATAAGAGGTAAGGCTTCCCTGCTGTGCTCCTCATTATGAAGTTGATTAACAGAATGACTTTTTTTATACTCTTCCAACTTATCCATAATCACAGAAAGATGCTTTTTTTGTTCAGCAATACTTTTACCCTTACCCTTACCCTTACCCTTGACCTCCTTATCTTTTTCATTATACAGCTTTCCATATTCATCAATAAAAGGCTTAAATTCAGCAATTTCATTATCATCAAAACCTTCTATTTTCTTAATTATCTTATCAATTCCATCCTTTAAATAATACATCTCTTTCCAGAGATAATTACCACCAGTGCCCGCATCAGGGTAATAAAGAAAGTTGCCATTCTTCTTTTCATCATTAGCGTTCACAATACATTTTTTTATATCCAATATTCTATTTACGAGATCAACTGAATACCTGGTCATCTCCCGTTGTTTTTCAATATTTTCTATTGCCATCTTCTGAATCTTTTCAGCCCGACCTCTAAAATCAACAAGTTCAACCAAAAGACTAACTCTTCCGTTATAATATCCAGATGTATTGTCAGATATAGATATTACATTTGTATATAACTCATCGTATTTTTTATTCAATGCATCTAACAAATAATAAATCTTCCTTGGTTGATCAATCACTCTTGCCTGAATTCTGATAGTGCATGCCCAAGAATTAAAAGGAATTGGAGATAAAATAATGTGATTTGATGGGCGCGTTTCTCGAGCACCAATCTTAGACCCAACGTTTGTTACCGGAGCACCCCAACAACGAGAGCCGTCAAATATTCCTACTGGCAACAACTGCTTTTCTTGTACATTAAAACCATTTTCTGTAAGAGTAAAAATATCGCTATACTCCATATGGCACCTCCTGTTATATTTTCTTACGATATAAGTTAACTATATTTATTGCAACAATACATTGCTGCAATAAATGCAAGTATTAATAAATACTTTTTCAGACTATTCTCAAGCGCGTATGTTGATATATCATAAAATATCTACTATATACACAGTTTTTCAGCCATTGATTGCCTAAAAAACTTGTAAGAGAAATCATAAAGAAAGACTCTATAGTCATATAAACAACATTATTGAATAATGCTGAAGGTAACTCTATTATGTGCTATACATAGCGGTTTCTTTGCGAGCTTTGGCTATCTTGTCAATACTACTCTTTCCGAAGCTGTCTCGAAAGGGGTACTGAATAAGCCGACAGAGAAGCTTACGTCTTTATTATACGAACTATACGCTTGATTTTCAAGGGCTTATACTCGTCGTGCCTGTAAATCAGGCATAGTTTTGCTGATTTATCACTCACTTGATTACATCAAAGAACTTTTTTTTAGTATTCATCAACATTAATTCACTTGCTTATCCTGGGGTATGATCTCAATGCGCTTAAAATTCTAACCCCATCTGCCCCTCCTATTGCTTTACCGCCTTCCCCAGCTTGCCCTTCTTCTCCCACTACCCCTTGGCTACCTCCTCTTCGTGAATCTTGTGGTTCAGCGCTAACAGGCGTTTTAGTACCTCGCGGTGGGCGTTGGGGTGGAGGGTGTAGCGGGTTCGGTCGGTTTCGGGAATGTATTCTACTTGGTATAAGTCGTGGCTGATGTCGAGGTCTGTCCAGCCGTAGGTTTGGAGGGCTGCGTTGTCCATCTGAGTGTGGAGCTCTCGGATTTTGGATTCCGGCGACGGCTTCGTTGATGGCGATGGTTCCCTGCGTGCGAGCGAGGTGATTGCGGAGCGCGGCGATGTCTCAGAAAATCACGAACGGAATGTTTTCTTCGACTGGCTTGTCATTTTCATCGAACGTACGCGACGCCGTGGCGCAGCTCGTTCATCTTGAGGAGGTTCCATGCGAGTCAAAATGAGTGATCAGCCCTTACTAATCCCGACATCTTCGTTATATTATCATCAACATAACGAATCACCATAATCATAGATATTCAAACATCATGAACATCAGCGCACGCAACATCTTTAAAGGCACCATCTCATCGATCGTCAAGGGCGCGGTCAATGCCGAGGTTGCCATCAGCTTGGCCAGTGGGGCTGAAATCGTCTCGACCGTCACCATCGGAGCCATTGAGAGGCTCGGGCTGAAAGAGGGCATGGCGGCCAGCGCTATCGTCAAGGCGAGCACAGTCATCCTCGGCACCAACCTGCACGACGCGAAAATGAGCGCCCGAAACATCCTCTGCGGCACCGTCACCAAGGTGATCGATGGGCCAGTCAACTGCGAGGTCGATCTTGAAATCGGCGGTGGCGACGTGCTGTCGGCGGTCATCACCCACGGCAGCACAGCAAAACTCGGATTCGTCGAAGGCAGCCACGCCTGCGCCATCTTCAAAGCCTCGAGCGTAATCATTGGCGTCGAGTGAACGCTCAAAAACCATTATCACTCTGGCTACCACTGTCATGTCAAGGTTGAACTTAAACTTTTTTACCCGTCAGTTTAGACCTGACATGACACCTGGTCGTTCGCTTGCGCCGATACCCACCGATTCAAGCTACCCATGAAATCCCCTGCGAGTAATTGTTTGATTTCTGATGCATCGGATGTTTCAGATTCAAATTCCATTAACTATCTATTATTAAGCATGTTAACTGAATATTTGATTGAAATTACCGTCACTAATATTTTTAACAAACAATAAACCAAACTACTGAATTTACACTTGCCTTGTAAAAAGCATCTTTTCACGTCAAATCACATCACGCTACGATCTCGTCGCTATCAAGTTGAGGCTGTCACAATGGATAAACACGCACAGACCATTCAACTGATTTAATCATAATAGGTTATCAGAATTCATTTCTTATTTTTTTCTGGAACATCCGCTCAAAGGAGCGAGCTGCCTGAAAATCCCGGAACAGACAAAAGTCGTCCAAGGCTTGCTGGAGACGATGGAGGTAAGACTGCCGAAACTTCTCGATGCAAGAAACATCGAGGTAGTCACAAGAAAGAAACTCCAAAACCTCGTAACTCACATTTTTGCTGATGTTACACGAATTTCTCGCACTCTTGTTTCTGGAGCTTCCAGTTTAACACCGAGCACCAGCACTCCTCGATCGGAATGTGACGCGACATCAGTTGCGGTTCGGTCAATCGCGAGCCATCTTTGCACAGCGGAACGCGACCATACGACGGGCCAGGCAGGTGCATACGGAACGCTGGGAATCAAGACCAGCAAAAGTATGGAGCATTCACCAGAAAGTGGCGCTCAAGGCTGACGAGAAGTTATTATTTTTAAATATAACGCGACATATCTGTTGACATTGAACACCAGCAATAAAATTCATGGAACCGCATTATCGTGTAACCATTTTCGGGTCGGCCCGGATCAGCGAGGGGGATAAGGAGTACCGGGATGTCTATGAAATCGCTCGCGGGCTGGCTGCCGAGGGGTTCGACATCGTGACCGGCGGCGGGCCGGGGTTGATGCAGGCGGCCAATGCCGGGTCGAAGAGCGTCAACTATGGCGGGCAGTCGATTGGCCTCAACATCAAGCTGCCGCATGAGCAGGAGCCCAATCCCTGGCTCGACATCAAGCACGATTTCGACCGTTTCAGCGGTCGGCTCGACACTTTTTTGTCCCTTTCCGACGCGGTGGTCGTCGCGCCCGGCGGCATCGGCACATTGCTCGAACTCTTTTACGTCTGGCAGCATGTGCAGGTGCACAAAATCTGCGAAACCCCGATCATTCTCTTCGGCGAAATCTGGAGGAGCCTCCTTCACTGGCTCGAAACCGAGGTGATGCCGCGCCATCTGTTCGACCGGAGCGAGATGCACACCATGTTCCACGTCACCGAGGCAGTCCAGGTGGTCGATCTCATCATCAAAATCCACAAAGAGCGTTTTGAAATGGAACATGTGTGCCGGAATTACTCGAAATACCGCCTCGACATGGCGCAAACCGGAAAAGAGTGAAGCATGGAACGCAAACTACAGGATATTCTCGACAGCGCCATTCCGCTGACGCAGGCGATGGGCATCATCGTCGAACGCTACAGCGGGCGTGAACTGACCATCGTCGCGCCGCTCGCCAACAACTTCAACCACCTCGGCACCGCCTTCGGCGGCAGCCTCTACATCGCCTGCGTGCTCTCGGCGTGGGGGCTGCTCTACCTCCGGCTCCGGGAGGCTGGGGTCAAAGGGAACATCGTGATCCGCAAAGGGGATGTCGAGTACCTCCGCCCCGTCAAGGGCGACATCGTCGCCACCGGCGCGCTGCCGCCGGATGAGGAGGTGGCAGCGTTCATCGCCGCTTTCAAAGAAACCGGCAAGGCGAAGATGACGATTCACGCTGTTATCGAGGTCGAGGGGAAGGTTGCGGTGAAGTTCGAGGGGGCGTTTGCGGTGGTGCGGTGAAAGAGTAAAGAATAGGTCGAATAAGTCCTATAGGTCTTATTCGACCTATAGGACAGAAGAAAAGATGGGTTACTGTTTGTTTTGTTGCTGGCGGGTTGCGAGGCGGGCGTTGGTCATGCGCTCGCGGATACCGCCCACTTCGAGGAACTGCTTCTCCAGTGCGGCAATCTGGCGGTCGAGCAGGTAGTTGGCCTGGTGAATCAGGCAGATGGCGATGTTGGCGACTACGTTGGCTGGCCGGGTTTCAATGAATTCCCGGTAGGTTTCATAGCTTTCATCAGCGCTTCGACCGAGCTTGCGGACGTACAACGCTTCTTTCGAGTTTTTCTGCCAGATCGGATGGTGGCGGGTTCTCAGATAATCTTGGTAATCCTGCAAAAGCTCTTCGAGGCTTGCCCTCGCGACATTGACCAGCTTGATTTCCATTTCCTTCGAGGTGCCTGACGCCATGCACCCCTCGGCAATATTCTGCTTGCCGGAACGGGCGGCCTGCACCATCTGGTCAACCGTGCGATCACGATGTGAAAAGTTTTTCCGGCAGAACTGAACCGTCAGATCATAAATAATTTCGGTTTTCCGGAAAGAGCGTAACTCTTTGTAATTGCCATGAGGCAAAATTATCCGCGGGGTATCAGCCACAGCAAGTCACCGTTAGTTGGGGAACAGTATCGTGCTACCGCAATATAATCAAATCAATCCATCCCAACCATTGGACTTATAAGACCTATACGTCCTATAAGTCCTATTCTTTCTTCACTCACTTCGTCGCCACGTACAAAATCGAGGTCTCGAAGGTCATCGGGAAGTACTCCGCCTTCTTGAACCCCGCCCTCTTCAGGATTTTCGTGAAGGCTTCGGTTTGCGGGAACTGCTCGACCGAGTTGGGCAGGTAGTCGTAGGCGAAGGTCGATTTGCTGAACAGTCCGGCGATTTTTGGCAAGACTTTCTTGAAGTAGATCAGGTAGAGCTTTTTCATGACCGGATTGCGCGGAATCATCGGTTCGATGATGTAGGCCCGTCCGCCCGGCTTGAGCACGCGGTGGAACTCCTTCATCCCCTGTTCGAGGTTCTCGAAGTTGCGGACGCCGAAGCCCGCGCTGACGACGTGGAAGCTCCGGTCGGCGAAGGGCATCTTTTCGGCGAAGCCTTCGATGAACTCGATTGACGGGTACTTCTTGCGAGCGATGGCGAGCATCTCGGGTGAGAGGTCGTAGCCGGTCACTTTCGCGCCGGGAATCTTCGACATCGACGCGGCCAGGTCGCCCGTGCCGGTGGCAACGTCGAGAATCTTCGGCTCGCGCTCTCCTGCAACCTGCTTGCGAGCCTTTTTGGCGGCAACCACTCTCCAGTAGTTGTCGATGCCGAGGCTCAAGAGGTGGTTGAGGAAGTCGTAGGTCGGCGCGACCTCGTCGAACATGTTGCGGATCGAGGAGCGCGACTTGGTCTGTATGAGGGACTTTGCGGTCTCTTTGGAACTACTCATCTGGGTCAGCTTTGTTTGCCGTAAACCTCTTCGGGGTCGAACATCAGCGTGTCGCAAATCTCCATCGACTCGCCATCCACCGTCTTGCGATAGAAGCAGGAGTGGTAGCCAACGTGGCACGCGCCGCCTTTCTGCGAGACCTTGAGCAAAAGCGTGTCGCCGTCGCAGTCGATGAGGATGTCGTGCACCTCCTGCATGTTGCCCGACGATTCGCCCTTGAGCCAGAGCTTGTTGCGGCTGCGGCTCCAGTAGCACGCTTTTTTCTTTTCGATGGTCATCTGGAGGCTTTCGAGGTTCATCCAGGCCATCATCAGCACCTTTCCTGTCTGGTGATCCTGCACGATGGCGGGCACCAGTCCCTTGCTATCGAATTTTACCGTTTCGAGAAAGCTCTTCTGCGTCTCTTGATTCTCGCCCATTGAAGCTGTAGATTAGAATTTTTTCCGTAGTGCCTGCGTTCAATTGACCTGTGAAAGGTCAGCGGAAAGCGCCCGGCTGGAAGATTTGCAAGATTGTTAAAAATATTGAAAAACCAAGGCTGCAACCGGGAAAAAATCACCGGCTTTTCCGCACGGCTTTTTTGAAAACTGTCCGGGCCTCATCAGCCGGGAACGCCGTCCTGAATACTGTCGGGACGACAATGGAGCCGAAGGCTCTGCATAATTCAGGCATCAAAGTATTTTATGTATTTTAAGCAGCGGTTATCCTGAAGTAAATAAACGATTTGATAACCAATAAGATGCCGTCCCGAAAGCTTTCGTGATGGCGCTCCCGGAAATACAAAAGAATCGACCTTGTTCTTTTTTCTGAGAGAGCCTTTGATACTTAGCTGTAACTCTAAATTTTCACTCCCTGACGATATGCAGAATCTGCAGAAGATGCTTCCGAAGTTCTCGATAGCGCTGGCCGTGGTGTTCGCCGCGACTATCGGATATCTGCTGACCCGTGGCAATACCGTGGAAGTCGAGGCGCAGAAGATTTCGAGATCGGAGCTGGTCGAAGCGATCTATGCAACCGGTTATGTCGAGGCGGAGAACATCGCCAACCTGAGCGCCGAGTTCTCCGGCACGGTGCGCTCCATCGGCGCGCTCGAAGGGCAGCGCGTCTCGAAAGGGCAGGCGATCATCGTCTTCGACAGCGTGCAGCCGCGTCTGGCGGTCGATGAGGCGCGGGCGGCGGTGGCCGAGGAGGCAGCGGCGGCAAGGGACAACAGCCAGCGGCTGCAACGGAACCGGACGCTTTTGCAAGCCGGAGCGATCTCCCGGCAGGATTTCGACTCGGCGGAGCGCAACAGTTCGCAGTCCGCCGAGTCGCTCCGGCAGCGGCAGGCGCAGCTCAAGAGCCGCGAGGATGATCTGAAAAAGCTCTCGGTGGTCGCGCCGTTCGACGGAATGCTGACGCTTCAGAATGTCAAGGAGGGGGATTACATCCAGTCCGGCACGCTCGTGGCGACCGTGGCCGATCCGGCCCGCTACCTTGTGGTGGTCGAGGTGGACGAACTCGACGTGCCCCGCCTGCGCACCGGCCTCAAGGCGGTGATCGCCTTCGACTCGATGCCCGAAAAGCGCTTCAATGCCAGCGTCGTGCGGATCGTGCCGCAGACCGACCGCGTCACCAAGACCTCGCGGGTCTATCTGAGGCTCGATGATCCGGTTCCGGCGATCCAGGGCGGCATGACCGCGACGGCCAACATCGTCTACAACACGAAGCGAGGCACGCTGCTCGTGAGAAAAAGCTCGATTTTCGAGGAGGAGCGCCGGAGCTACGTCTGGAAAATCGTCAAGGGCAAGCTGAAAAAACAACCGATTCGCACCGGCGACAGCGACCTCGTCTTCATCGAAGTGACCGGCGGCCTCGATGCCGGAGATGTCGTGGTAAGCTCGCCGCAGGAGAAGTTCCGCGACGGCATGGAGGCGCGGATTGTCAAGAACGGCAAAAAGAGTTCCTGAGCTTTATCCGGGAGAGTATTGCTCCGGCCTAAATAAACAACTATCGCCACCGTTTCAAGAAATTGGGCTAAAGCCCTTATTCATTATGTTTTATCTGTTTACCCCGGACTGAAGTCCGGGGCAATTATCAAGAGTGCTAATGACCTCTGCAATAACGATGAGCGCGAAAAGGATGGCCGTGGTGCTGGTTGCCCACGGAGAGGCCGAAACGGCGGGATTTCTCGACAACTACCGGGTGAGCCTGCACACCCTTCATCGCGCTTCGGAGGTTATCCCCGTTCCCGTGCCGCTGCGCCATTTCATCTCCTTCAGCTCCTCGGTCAGAAAAAAGATCAGCAAAAAAACATCCGGTTCGCCGCAGAATCCGCTGACGAGGCTTCAGGCTCGCGCCTTGCAGGTGCATCTCGACGGGATGGATGCTGACGTCGAGTTCGAGGTGACGGCGGCGTTTTCAGCATCCGTGCCGAGTGTCGAAACGGTGCTCGAAGAGCGACGCGGCTATGACGGGGTGATTGTCGCGCCGATGGCTCCGGTGGACAACGCCATGAGCTGCGGCCTGCTCTGCAAGCATCTTTCGAAGCGCTGCTCGCCCGATGAGCTTGCCCGCACGCGGGTGATCGGGCGCTTGTGGGAGGACGAAACGCTGCACCGCGTCTATCTCGACTATCTGCTTGGAAGCGGGCGGGCGCTGCCGAGTGGCCCGAAAGAGCGGAATGCGCTGATGCTGCTCTTTCATGGCACGCTCGTCGAAGATCGCAACGGCGCTCCGCCCGCGTTCCACACCGGTCACGCCGAGACGGTCGAGTTTGCGCGGCGGCTTGCCGATCTCATCGAATCCGATCTGCGAACGCCGTGGGGTACGGTCACTACAGCGTTCCTGAACCATGACGTTGGCGGCAAGTGGAGCACACCCTCTTTCGAGGAGGCCGTGCGGATGCTGCCCGGCAAGGGGTTCGGTCATGTTTCGCTCTTCGCCGCCGGGTACTTTTCCGACGGCAACGAGACGATTCATCGCGAATCGGCGCTTACCGCCATCGAGCCATCCCTCCATGTCGAAACGATTCCCTGCCTGAACGATTCGCCGCATCTGATCGCGTGCCTCGCCGGGCGGATCGTCACCGCATCGCGGCAGATTCTGGCATTTTCCGGCGATTTGAAGCGCCGGAGCGTATGAATCGAGCATAACAGGCTTATATTACGCAATGTTAAAAATTTCGCCGACCGTTCCGTGAAGTCAGTTTCAGGGTCAAGCTTGGCGATACACCCAATTGTCCGCCTCTCCGCAGAATGGAGTTGCCGGTTTTTCAACTACTTCTTTCCGCATCCTGAGCAGGGGCAGGCAAGACCAACGACGAGGATACCATTATGGAGCACAGCCGGGAAACGATCGCGATGCTTATCGATGCCGACAATTCGCCGAGCGACAAAATCGATTTCGTCCTGGCCGAGATGGCCAAATACGGCGTGGTCAACATCCGCCGGGCCTACGGCAACTGGAAAAGCCACTCGCTGAAGGGGTGGGAGGATAAACTGCACGATTACGCCATTCGCCCGATCCAGCAGTTCGATTACACCAAAGGCAAGAACGCTACCGACATGGCAATGACCATCGATGCGATGGATCTGCTCTTCAGCAAAAAGCTCGACGCCTTCTGCATCGTGTCGAGCGACAGCGATTTTACGCCACTCGTGATGCGTATTCTGTCAGAAGGGCTGAACGTGTACGGCTTTGGGCAGAAGTCCACCCCCTCGCCGTTCGTGAATGCCTGCTCCACCTTCCTCTATCTCGATTCGTTCGCTGGCGAGAAGGAGCAGGCCAAGAGCGACAGTTTCCGCCGCAAGAGCAGCCACGAGCTGCGGAGCGACGGCAAGCTTCGGACGCTGCTCCTCAATGCCGTTGACAGCGCTCAGGAGGATGACGGCTGGTCGAACCTGGCCAAGATCGGCAAGAATATCGCGAACCAGGCGTCGTTCGATCCGAGGAACTACGGCTTCAAGCGGCTTTCCGACCTTGTTCGCGCCATCGACATGTTCGATATCGAGTTCCGCAACAACCACTCTGAACTCTACATCCGCGACAAACGCAAAGGCCGCAAACCCGACGCGCTTCCCGCCGAAGCCCCGGCGGCACCTCCTGTTTCGGGCGCGCCCGACCCGGTAGCCGCAACACCAGCCACGCCGCACGAGGAAGCGCCGAGGCCAGTACAGGTGAAGGCGGAACCGCCGGTTGCAATCGAGGCTGAACAGCCGAAAGCCGCCGCGCCAGAGCCGGAGCTTTCCAGGCCGAAGCCGACGGTTAGCAAGCCGGAATCGCCGAAGCCGGTCATTACGGAACCGGCCAAGATCGAAGCCGCCGAACCTGCGTCCACTGCTCCAGCCGCGCCCGAAGCGGTGGCAGCGGAGCCTGCCGTCGCAGAGTCTGCCGCAGCAGAACCCAAGCCCGCGAAGCGCTCCTCATCGCGCTCATCGAGATCGAGATCGAAATCCGCCAAAGCCGCTACGAAACCCGCCGCCTCGCCGGAACCGGCAGCGGAGACCCCCGCCGAACCAGCCCCGGCCCCGGTAAGCGTCGCTGAACCCGAACCTGTTCAGGAGGTTGTTCAGGCCTCAGCGGAAACCCCCGAACCAGAAAAGAAACCCCGCCGCCCCGCCCGCCGCCGCACGACGCGCAAAAAGAGCGAGCCGGAAAGCGCACCAGCCCCCGCCGAGCCAGAGGGATAATTGGTGGCTTATCCTATAGGACGTATAGGACTTATGGGTTTTATGGGTCTTATGGGTCTTATGGGTCTTATGGGTCTTATGGGACGGATAGGAAAGAAGAGGTGAAGAAGATTTGTCCGGATTGTTTTTATCCCCTGTCGTAGGGGCGGGTTTTATGCCCGCCCTGTTTTTTTGCGGCAGATTTCAAGAATAAAGTTACCGGTTGCTGAGTGTAACTGTATTCACATTTTGCGAGAAAATGCGTCTTTATATGATTGAATTATTTCTAATTGTGTTTCAATGCGCCTTGTAAGACTGTTCCTAAGTGGCCAATCAAGCCAGGATAGTTCCAAATTAAAGGCAAATAAATGGTGTATTTTTTGAAATAATTCGTCAGGGATATAAATATCTTTTCGATTTAGATTTTGGAAGACTATCTTATCTGTTGGAGTATCAGCAATAACAAAGTCTATTAGAGAATCATTCCAAAATCGGCCATTATACTCCATAGCATAAGTGGTCGATAAAATGCCAGATACCGATAGATTATCGTAAATATAGGTATTCCTTTTCCCGTAAAAAGCACACCAAAAGGCTCCAGACGTAATGTCTTCGTTAAATTGCGATACGGAAAGGCTTTGATCTCGCCACAGCTCTAATGGCCAAAGTATTGGGTCTTTTAAATCAATCCATAGTATGTTTATGGATTTTGCATCCCATTGATGTTCTTTATCTTTTATGCCGCAAAGTTTTGAAGTGGCTTCGCCTTGGACATTATCAATATTTTTTTCAGGATAACCAAAAGAGTATATCTCAAGAACGGAACTTTTAATACAATCTATGTCCAGTGATTTATGTTTTATGACTCTTCTTTGACTTCTGTGTTGAGGCGTGTGTACCTCTACTTTGACTTCTGTATTTTGAGCCTTAAAAGAAAAGTCATTTCCTGAAGAATTTGCTTTGATTGCATCATTCCAGACAAAAACAAGCTCACCATAAGCCCGAATTTCTCCAAGAGTCGCTGACACGTTTCCCATATTTTTGTCAGTAATTATTTTTTTTACCTTACTTTCGAGCCAGCTTGAATTTTTCTTTTTTACAATTCCAAAACACCAATCAGTTCTATTGGCAATCTCCTGCGTTCTTGAGCATTCATCAACAACAAGAGCAAAAAGTGGATGAGGATTTTCTCTGTCATATTGAATGCTTGTTACATCTGGATGTTTTTGCATCCAGTCGTTGAAAGATGCCTTAATATTTGGATATTTATCTAAATGTCCCTCTATGCTCATGACTAACCTCGGTTTTAAGTTGTTGCGTCTATTATTTAAGTTCATCAAAGATTATAATACATTTTTTTAACAGTTCACATTGATAAACCTTATGTTTGTTTATCGGTGGATTTTTTCTTTTTATCTGATTCTTGCAAGCTGCACGCCCCGAAACCTTTATTCCTCCTGCAATCGTAGCGAAAGCTCTAAGTTGTCAAGTAGGCCGATGAGCATTCGGCGATTGCTGGGGTTATAATGATACTGCGAGGTGCAAGGATGCCTTGATTATCAATGTCAAGATAAGACTTTAATAGCGATATTGTTTAATATTTCTGCTTCCTCTTTTGCTTTTTTGTTAACTTCGGGAATTGCGTTATTTATTATCGGCCATTGCATTAATTGAGATGTGTCAATTTTAATAGTTTTTTTAATGCGCTTTATTTTGTCGCCAACAATATGAATGTCAATATCATATATTCCTGACTCAAGTATATGATACTCGTTTGCGAGTGGATATGTTATTGGGATTCTAAGCACAGGTTTATCGAGTGAGTGTATTTGATTATATTTTGTGTGCGCTGGGTCTGCGATTATTCCAATATCCCAATACATTCCACCTCCTGATGGTATGTCTGGAAATGGAGATTGAGGAATACCTATATTTTCTGGCTTTATATACATATCTATTTTTCTTGATATATCAATTCCTTTTCCGTCTTTACCTTTTATATTTTTAACTCTTATTGCAACATTCTTTGCAATAGAGTTGCCGCAATTTTCCACCTGAAGACGTAAATACATTGCATAATAATTTCCGTTTTGGAGATTATATGAAGTATACGGATTCTCTTTTTCACACGTGATTGATAATTCTGGACTATTAAACCACTTTGAAAATGAATCTTTAAAAAGAGCAATACCTACACCACTAATAGTGCCAATTGCGCCCAAAAAGCTCCAATCTTGACTTGCAATCCAAACTTTAAAAATGTAAAGCAATGGAAGTGGCGTACCCGTAATATGCGTACATAGAATATCATAAAACGGGTATATAAATCCTATATAAGTTATGGCAAGAATGGGGATAATTAGCGGTGATGCTAACACTATTCCGATTATTATGAATTTAGTTTTTTTTCTCATTTTATTCTCCTCGTTGGTTTAATATTAAATATATTTATAAAAATCATTTTTGTAAATATTGTTGAGTGGCTAAAACGCAAAACACGGGCAAAAAGAATTCTGATGTCGCTCGCGCTCAGAATATTCTCGCAAGAGCAAAAAAGCTATTACAAAACAAGGACAAAAAAAAGCAAGAGGACGGATCATCCCCCCTGCAATCGTAGCGGAAGCTCAAGGCCGTTCGCTTCGAGCAGTTCGCGATCCGATAAAATTTCCCTCGTCGGGCCGTCGGCGATGATCTTTCCTTTGTTCATGATGCAGACTCTTTGGCAGGTTTCCCAGATGAAGTCGAGGTCGTGGGAGACGGTGAGTTTTGTTGTCGGCAAGCCGTTGACCAGGCCGATGAGCATCCGGCGGTTGCGGGGGTCGAGGTCGGAGGTGGGTTCGTCCATCACGAGCAGCTCCGGCTTCATGACGAGCACCGCCGCCAGCGCGGCGAAGCGCTTCTGGCCTTGCGAGAGGTGAGCGGGCGACTTGTCGCGCAGCTCCCACAGGCCGAACAGCCGCAGCAGCCGCTCGGCTTCGGCGCGGCTCTGTGCTTCGCTCATGCCGAGATTCGACGGGCCGAACAGCACGTCGTCATACACCCTCGCCATGAAAAGCTGATCGTCCGGCTTCTGAAACACCAGCCCCACCTTTTTGCGGATTTGCTCGACCGTTTTCCGGTTCGCCGTCACGCCGCCGATGCGCACCGATCCCGCCTGCGACAGATGCCAGGCGTTCAGGTGGCTGACGAGGGTCGATTTGCCCGCGCCGTTCGATCCGGCGATGCCGACCGACTCCCCTTTTGCGACGTAGAGCTCGATGCCGTCGAGCGCCCGCGTGCCGTCGGGGTAGGTGAATGCGAGTTGTTCGATGGTGATCAAATCGGGTACTCCTGGCAAGAAAAACGTTCAGAAAAGGTGGCTCAAAAGGGCGAAGAGCGCAGTCGCAACTGCGATTGTGGCGCGGACTCCAGGCTTCATCGAAATAGCCGGGCGCGATTCCAGAGCCGTGCGGACGCCGCGTGTGCTCATCGCCATGGAGAACCGCTCAGCCCGTGCGGTTGTTTCAGTTTCCATAATTACTACAATTCGAAAAAACCTCCGGCGATTTTCGTCCATCACCGCTTTCTCGCGCACCATCGATAGAGACGATAAAAGGCAACAACAGCCCGGCGAATGTCGTTATCGATGGCGAGTTGCAGGTATTGCCTCGCGGCTGTAGTTGGGTTGTTGCGCACAAGCTCTTTTCTGTACAGATAGCGCATGACGACATCCATCGACACTGATCCCGCGGCTTCGACGGCTTCATCGACATGCACAACCAACCCGTCACGCGGAGCCGCGCCGGAAGCTCGCCGGATGGCGAGCATACGATTGCCGGACTCCCCGGTGATGCGGAACTCGATCCGGTGGTCTGCGCACTCTTCGAGAAAAAACGATACCGGCTGCTTAAGCGCTGTTTTCGAGGGTGCGGTGATGCAAGGTTCGGTGGCCGCGAACCGGTCGAACGCTTCATAGATAATCGACGCAACCTCGCGCTTGCCAAGACTGCGATTTACCTGTATCAGAAAGATAAACTGACATATATCTCTCAGGAAAATCAGCAACATTCCCCGTTCGCTTTTCTGCTTCAGCAACGATTGATAATTGAAGAACGCTACATAGCAAAACACCATCATCGTCGTCAACCGATCGTTGCTCATCGCCTCGGTTTTCACCACGGGACAGAAGTTGTTATACAAATCCCAGTTGTACGAAGTGATATGATGCTGATCGTGATACTCATCAAATATTTTCGTTCCCGGATATGGAGTCATGGCCATGAAGAGCGCATTCCTGAGGCCAAGCGATCGGGCAAATTGGGGATAGAGCATCGTATCGGTTTCATTCTCGCTGTAGTGACCGACAATGAAATAGCCTTCGACGCCGATACGATGTTTCTTGAGCAGGTCGATCGCTTTGGAAACATCGTCGAGATTGTTGCGTTTGTTCATCTTTTCGAGCGTCTCGGGATTCGGACTCTCGATGCCAAGACCGACTTTTCGTAACCCGACGCGCACCAGCTTCTCCAGAATCGGCTCGGCCCGGATAATATCCTTGGCTCGGGTCTCGGTCATGATTCTGAAGTTGGTCAACCCGCGCTCGATCATCATGTCGCAGATCGACTCAGCCCGTTTGATGCTGGTCAGAAAGTTGGCGTCCCAGATCTTCAGCAGCTTTTTCTTTTTGGAATCGTGCAGAAGGGCGATCTCCTCGACGACATTCTCCGCGCTTCGTCCCCGCCACTGCTTGTGCATCTTGTCGTTGGCGCAGAACGAGCACTTCCACGGGCAACCGCGCGAAGTGTAGATGGTCTCGATAGTATAATCCTCGCTCTTCTCTCCGAACCGCTCGGGCCGGATCGAACGGAGCGGAAAGCGGATCGAATCCACATCCATGATAAACTCGCGCATCTCCGTATAGACATACACGCTATTCTCCTTCCACACCAGCCCCTTGACGCTGCGCGACGGCCCGTTCTCGACCAGTTCGCGGAAGGTCGCCTCCCCTTCGCCGATCACCACCAGATCGACGCATCCGAGATCGAGCGCCTCCTGTGGCCGCGCCGTCGGATGAAAGCCGCCCATAACCACCGTGATGCCATGCTTTTTGGCGATCCGCGCCAGCCGCGCCGCATTGTTGAAGCCGCCGGTCATCGAGGAAATCGCCGCCAGATCGAACGAGCGCCGGTTCAGCAACTGCTCGAAGCTGTCGAAAATCCCGTCGTTGTAATAGTTCTCGGGAATGGCCATGCTCTGGACAATATCCTCAACTGCCGCAGCAAGATAGCCAATCCCGATACAATCGGTGATGAAACGCGGAAACGGCGTGGTAACCGCCTGCGGAGCCTCGACGAAGCAGATGTTGTTGTAGAATGCCATAGCAGGATGCGCTCCGGCTCGGTTTCAGTTTATAAAGGAAGGAAAGGGAATGGCAGTGCGCCTGTCCGCCGTCGGGCGAAATCATCATGTTAAAAGAAAATATACGTGGTTTGTGTGAAAAATGAGGCTTTCATGCCAACTATTTTGCACGGTTGAGGAGTATTCTGGAGACGTTGTCGCTCAGAGAGGCGGCGATGGGCTTGGGGTCGATCTTCTTGCTGACTGTTGCCTGGATGCTCTGCCTGAAGCGTCAGGATTGGTGAATTAAGCAGGATGCGATGCGAAAGCTTGCCAGGTATTTCATGCGCTGCACGAACAGAAATTTGCGATTTTTACAGCAATACGTCAGAAAATCAGATAAAATTCTGCCTCACTGGGACTTTTTTATACAAAGCACTTGTTTTGACAAAAACGCAGCAAACATAGGGATAAAAAATAATGATACAGCAGTAATTCGTCAACACTTGGATCGTTACACAGGAATACGTGTACGTCTCACGTACATAACCGCACGAATTTTGTCGGTACACTTATATATACACCAGCAATTATTCGAATTCCCTTACGGCTGAATTGAAAAGACATCATGCCTCCGATGATTCGACGATACAGGACTGAGAATAGCGATGAATAATGGCAAAACGAAAAAATGCGAACCTCATGGAAAACCAGGCGAGTGATTTGCGGAAAGCGCTTACAGAGTTGATCGAGAGCCTGCCCGCAGACATCTGCATTCCGCCGTCGGTAGCTTCAGTGCTCATAAAATGGTCAATACAGATAAAAGGAGTCACCCATGGAAAACGTTATAGCCGGAATCATGATCGGTGTCGGCATCGTTCTGCTGTTAGTGCTTCAGGGAATGGTGCTCGCCTCCCTGAGTGAAGAGCGCGAGCAGGACAAACCCAAGCCCGAAACCCGAAATCACATCAGCATGATGGATATTTTAAAAAGCATATTACCAAAAATATCCTTGAATTGGCATCACTTCAAGTAGGAGCGATTCGAGCGCAATAGCTGAACTTGCCCCGATCAACAGCGCGGAATGGCCGCTGCCTATCACCACCGAGAGGTCGTGCTTTGAGATGCGCAGACAAGGCGTGGACGTCGTTGATTTTCTTCAATTTTCTCTAAAATCTCGTAATCGGCAGCTAAAACATGGCGCACAGATGCTTAAGGACGGTGATACATTTGGTTATTATTGACTGACACTATCTTGCCGTTGGCAGGTGGATGCTGATTCAGGTTTTCCATTCGATGATTTGATCCCTATCATTCAAGAAACGACAACCGGATGCTCTCAATGGCAGCTCTTGCCAAGCGAGCGTCTATGCGATTCCCGGCGACTGCCGGGATGGCGAATTCTGCGTTGCATCCGCCAGTCCTGGAGCGCCGGGATCGTATAGCAATTCGGCAAGTTCTTGTTGTTACTCCGCCGTTTCGAGCTGCTTGCGCGTGTGGCGCTGGTTGCCAAACATCAGCAATGCCCCAGCACCGAGGAGCGCCAGCGTGCTGGGTTCTGGAATGGCGTCGACTCCATTGACCGTACCATTAAAAGAATAGTCGTTGATGCTGAAAGTACCGGCACCGCCTCCGGCTGTATATCCATAAAGCCGAAACTCGATTGGCGTCGTGAGGTGCTGGAACTGCGGAGCGGTCAGAGATATAGTCGCGCCCGTTGCGGTTGGCGTTCCGATGTCTGATGCAAACCCGTCAAGGCTTGACCTGAAGGCGAATGCTGTGGGTCCTGAAGCTGATGCCGTGCCGGTGTAGAAGAAATCGTCGAAATTGATCTCGTAACCATCGTTTGCATCGAGAGTGAAGGTGAAATAATCGGTTGCGTCGAACGCCCCGGTTGACCAACTTCTCGAGCTGTAACGATTTGAGGCAGTTGCTGCCGAGATGCCTGTACTGCGCCCTATGCCTGAGGCCGTGATGTTTGGATCACTGCTTATGCCGGTTACATAAGGGTCGTCAGCGGATGGATTTGTTCCAGTAATCGAGTTCGCGCTGATGACTGCCGCATTTGCGCCTGACCACGCGAAGGTGGTGAACAAGCTTCCGAGAAGAAAAGCTGTCGCTTTCATGATTATTCTCCGTTTGGTTTGTAGGGGTAAAGGGGTAACCGCACGTGAAAGTGTATGTAGAAAAGAACAAAAAACTACGATAGTAATGTAGTAATATCCTTCCATAAACCAAAGGCTATGCCGGATCAATCACGATGATATTCTGTCAAAGACATGCAATTTTCGTGAGTATCCATTCCTCTTTTTAGCTTGTTTCAGGAACCTTTTTCATCGGTAACGACTATCAAGATTATCGGTTACAGTCATTACAACAACATCATTCAACCGGGGAGGACAGCAGTATGGCGTCATGTATCAACGGTCATCTGAACCGTTATGGCGGTCTGGCCGCCGGGCGCGAGGATGAGCAGAAGCGATACTTCGAAGAGAAGCGGCTTTATGCGCTGCAAATCGAGACCACCGATGCCTGCCAGCAGGGGTGCATCTACTGTTACGCCGGTTCCACTCCGCGGGAGCGCCACGGCCTTACCTCGAATGAGATTCGCAGTCTGCTCGATGACGCGGTGGCACTCGAGATTCGCGCCATCGACTGGCTGGGCGGCGACCCGCTCGTCCGCCCGGACTGGTACGAACTTATGCAATACGCCCGCTCGCTGGGTCTGGTCAACAACGTCTGGACAAGCGGCCTGCCGCTGAAGAACAAGGAGGTCGCCGCCCGTGTGCATGAGGTGAGTGGAGGGGGATTCGTTTCGGTGCACGTCGATTCGATCACGCCGGAGGTGTACGCCCGGCTGCATCGGGCCGGCAACGCGCACTTCATCGACGCCATCGTCGAAGGCGTGGACAACTTGCTCGCGCTTGGCAAACCCCCCGACAACATGATCAATTGCATCACCTACACGGCGGAGCAGGGGCCGGAGGACGCCATCAAGACGATGCGCTGGTGGTTTGAAACGAAGGGTTTGCGCACCTGCCTCACCATGTTCAATCCCGCCGGAATGGGCGCGGAGTGGCGGGCGTTCGAGCCGCAACTCGACGAGGTGCAGCGGGTCTACACCGAACGCGACCGAATTAATTACGGCGGCGACAACATCTCCATCGCGGCGATGGATACCGACAAATACTACTGCGGCACGATGGCGACCGTGACCTTCACCGGCGACGTGACTCCGTGCTCGGTCATCCGCGACGGCGTGGCCAACATTCGCGAGACGCCGTTTCGCGAGATCATCGCCCGCCACCTCGACACGCTCGTCCACGCGAAGCTGCACGACGTGCGCAAGCTGCCCGCGCCTTGCGACGCCTGCCCGAACAACCCGCACTGCTGGGGCTGCCGCGCCAGCGCGTACCACTACAACGGCGACGCGGACGGCCTCGATCCCAAGTGCTGGCTCGTCCGTTCAAGCCAGCAGGAACAGTAACTCCAACAATCAAAAGGAGATGCGCATATGACCAGAAAACTCGATGTCACCATTGGCAACGTCAGCGAAGTCTATGACGGCCCCGGCGGAATTCTTTGGGAGATGCTCATGGGCGAGCAGATTCACGTCGGTGCGGAAGCGGAAACTGACCTGCTTGCCCGCAAGGCCGGGGTCACGGCGGAGACGCATCTGCTCGATGTGTGCAGTGCCCTCGGTGGCCCGGCGCGGTATCTCGCCCGCAACTACGGCTGCCGCGTCACCGGCCTCGACGCCACGCAGCGAATGCACGCGGAGGCGATCCGCCGGACGACAGAGGCCGGGCTTTCCGGCAAGCTCGACTTCGTGCTCGGCAACGCGCTCGACATGCCGTTCCCGGCCAGCACCTTCGACGTGGTGTGGGGGCAGGATGCGTGGTGCTACATCACCGACAAGCAGCGACTCGTCGAGGAGTGCGCCCGCGTGCTCAAGCCGGGCGGCGTGCTCGCCTTCACCGACTGGCTGGAAGTCGGGCCGATGGCCGACGAGGAGTGGACGGCGCTGAACGCCTTCATGGTCTTTCCCTACATGGAGACGCTCGACGGGTACGCCTCGCTCGCCGAACAAGCGGGGTTGACCGTCGTCGAGAAGGAAGACCTCTCCCCCGATTTCGCTGAACATATCCAGATGTACCTCGACCAGGTGCAAAACCGGTTCCGGCAAGCGATTGTGGACAATTACGGGCAGGAGATGTACGATGCCGTTGAGCAGGGCATCACGCTTTGGCGCGACGCCTCGGCTGCCGGAAAGGTGGGTCGGGGACGTATTGTTGCCCGGAAGTAGTCAGGCAGGATCGCTGAAAAAGCCAAAGGTCTTTCAGTCGATACATCGCCATTACTCTCTATGATTGCTGGAATTATCGCATTTAAGAGCTTTGGCTGTCTTTACAAACAAGCGCTTCATCATGCCCTGATGCCTAAAACGAACACGGAGGCGCATCAGCATTGGTAATGATGGCGGCGTTCGTAGCGACACAAGCGTCCGCAGCATCGGTTGATCGCGTTCGTCAAGCAGTAGAGCGTCAGAAATGGGAAAAAATCCGATACAACAAAAAAGGCGTCCTCGCAAGTCGGGACGCCTTTTTTTACTACTGGATGTTCAGCGCATCATTCACCTTCGACCGAACGGTTGGCGAGGTGTTCGTAGTGGGCCCAGCGGGAGTCCACCTCTTTCTGGATCGCTTCGAAGTACTGTTTGGCAAGCGCCGGGTGAGTCTTCTTCAGCATTCTGAAACGGTTCTCCATGTTCAGGAACTGCTCGACCGGGATTTTCGGCTTCTTCGAGTCGAGCATCAGGGGATTCAAGCCCTCCTTGCGTCTCTCAGGATTGTAGCGGTAGAGCAGCCAGTGACCCGAATCGACCGCCGCTTTCTGATGCTCCAGGCCCGCCGCGAGGTCGAAGCCGTGCGCTATGCAGTGCGAGTAGGCGATGATAATCGACGGGCCGTCGTACGCCTCGGCTTCGAGGAAGGCCCTCAACGTCTGCTCATCACGTGCGCCCATGGCGACGCTGGCCACGTAGGCGTTGCCGTAGCTCATCGAGATCAGGCCGAGATCCTTCTTCGTTGCCGTGCGGCCCGCGGCGGCGAACTTGGCGACTGCCGCTTTCGGCGTTGCTTTCGAGGCCTGTCCGCCGGTGTTGGAGTAAACCTCCGTGTCGAGCACGAGCAGGTTGACGTTCTTGTCCGACGCGGTGACGTGGTCCAGGCCGCCGTAACCGATGTCGTAGGCCCAGCCGTCGCCGCCAACCGCCCAGACGCTCTTCTTGACCAGCATGTCGGCCACGGAGAGCAGGTTTCTCGCTTCAGGCGACTTCATCTGCTGGAGCTTCTCTTTCAGCACGGCCACGCGCTCGCGCTGCTCGAAAATCTCCGGCTCGCTGTTCTGCGAGGCTTCGAGAATGCCGGTAGCGAGCGTTTCGCCGATTTCACCTGCGAGCCTCTTGACCAGCTCCAGCGCAAACTGCTGCTGCTTGTTGATGGAAATCCGGAAGCCAAGCGCGAACTCCGCCGTGTCCTCGAAGAGCGAGTTGGACCACGTCGGCCCGAGGCCCTGCGGGTTGCACGCATAGGGAGTGGTCGGCAGGTTGCCGCCGTAGATCGACGAGCAGCCGGTGGCGTTGCCGATGACGAGCCTGTCGCCGAAGAGCTGGGTCATCAGCTTGACGTACGGGGTCTCGCCGCAGCCGGAGCAGGCACCCGAGAACTCGAAGAGCGGCTGCTGGAGCTGCTGCTCCTTGATGAGCTTCGGATTGATCTTGTTGCGGTCGAACTCAGGAATGTCGATGAACCAGCTCCAGCACTGCGATTCGCTTTCACGCAGCGGAGCCTGCTCGTGCATGTTCAGCGCTTTGCGCCCCTCGACCTGCTTGTCCTTTGCCGGGCAGACGTTCACGCAAAGCTGGCAGCCGGTGCAATCTTCGGGAGCCACCTGAACGGTGTAGCGCATCCCTTTCCAGTTCGTGGCCTTGGCTTCGAGGCTCTTGAAGGTTTCCGGAGCGTTTTCGAGATGCTCCGGCTCATAGACCTTGATGCGGATGGCCGCGTGCGGGCAGACCATCGAGCACTTGCCGCACTCGATGCAAAGCTCCGGCGCCCAGACCGGAATGTCGAGCGCCAGATTGCGCTTCTCGAAACTCGCGGTGCCAGTCGGATAGGTTCCGTCCACCGGCATTGCGCTGACCGGCAGACAGTCGCCTTCGCCGGCGATGATCTTTGCCAGCACGTCGCAGACGAACTCCGGCGCGTCGCCAACGATGGGCGAGCGAAGCTCCTTGGTGCTGTCGGCTACGGAGCCGATCTTCACCTCGTGCAGGTTGGCCAGAGTGTCGTCAACCGCCTGGATGTTCTGGCGGACAACCTCGTCGCCCTTCTTGCCGTAGGTCTCGCGGATCGCCTGCTTGATCTTCTCGACGGCCTCTTCGCCCGGCAGCACGCCGGAGATGGCGAAGAAGCAGGCCTGCATGATGGTATTGATGCGCTGGCCCATGCCGCTCTCCTGAGCGACCTTGTAAGCGTCGATGGTGTAGAGCTTTGCCTGTTTTTCGATCAGGCGCTGCTGCACGAGGCGCGGCAGCTTGCTCCACACCTCTTCCGGCGAGTAGACCGAGTTGATCAAGAGGGTACCGCCCTGCTTGAGGTTTTTGGCCACGTCGATCATTTCGAGGAATATCCAGTGGTGGCAGCCGACGAACTGCGCCTCGGTGATGAGGTAGGTCGAGCGGATCTGCTCCGGGCCGAACCTCAGGTGCGAGGTGGTGATGGAACCGGCTTTCTTGGAGTCGTAGACGAAGAAGCCCTGCGCGTAGTTGTCGGTGTTCTCGCCGATGATCTTGATCGAGTTCTTGTTCGCGCCGACCGTGCCGTCCGAACCGAGGCCGTAGAAGAGAGCGCGGAAGACCGAGTCCGGCTCGATCGAGAAGCTCTCGTCGTAGGCAAGGCTTTTCTGGGTTACATCATCGTCGATACCGATCGTGAAGTGGTTCTTCGGAGAAGCCTCCTTCATGTTGTCGAAGACCGACTTGACCATCGCCGGAGTGAACTCCTTGGACGACAGGCCGTAGCGTCCGCCAACGACTCTCGGCATCAAGACGCAATTGCCGCCCTGATAGGTTTCGGCGATGGCGTTGATAATATCGAGGTAGAGCGGCTCGCCTGCGCTGCCCGGCTCCTTGACGCGGTCGAGCACCGAGATGCACTTGACGCTCGATGGCAGCGACGCGACGAAAGCGGCGACGTCGAAGGGTCTGAAGAGGCGCACCTTGACGAGGCCAACCTTTTCGCCATGGTTGTTCAGGTACTCGACGGTTTCGAGGGCAGTCTCCGCACCGGAACCCATCATGATGATGATGCGGTCGGCATCAGGAGCACCATAATATTGATAGAGCTTGTACGAACGGCCAGTCATCTCGGCAAACTGATCCATCGCCTTCTGCGTGATCGACGGACAGGCATCATAATAGCTGTTGACACTCTCACGCGCCTGGAAATAGACGTCCGGGTTCTGCGAAGTGCCGCGGATGATCGGCGCGTCCGGCGACATGCGGCGCATCCGGTGCGCGAAGACCAGCTCGTCGTTGATCATCGAACGAATCTCTTCGTTCGAGAGCACCTCGATTTTCGAGATTTCGTGCGAGGTGCGGAAGCCGTCGAAGAAGTGCAGGAAGGGCACGCGCGATTCGAGCGTGGCGGCCTGCGAGATCAGCGCCATGTCCATCACCTCCTGCACCGAGCATGAAGCGAGCAGGGCGAAGCCCGTGCCTCTGACCGACATCACGTCGCCGTGGTCGCAGAAGATCGAGAGCGCCTGGGCGGCCAGCGAACGCGCCGAAACGTGAATCACGCAGGGAGTCAGCTCGCCAGCGATCTTGTACATGTTCGGGATCATCAGCAGCAATCCCTGCGCCGCCGTGAAGGTGGTGGTCAGCGCGCCGGTCTGCAAAGCGCCGTGAACAGCGGCGGCAGCGCCCGCCTCGCTCTGCATCTCATCGACGAGCGGTACGGTGCCCCAGATATTTTTAACATCGACAGCGGCCCAGGCATCGGAGTACTCC
>JAAXWU010000123.1 GCA_013334855.1 Chlorobaculum sp.
CAAAAGAAGTCCTCTGATGGGTCGTCAGAGGTGATAGTGCAGCCTCAATCAGCTGCATGAACAACAGCAAGTTACCAGCTTAAACTCGACCTGTTTTTGTCTGGCGGTTGGGGTCCACTTCACCGTGTCTGAAACTGTTTGTCAGTTCATCAAAACAAGGAGGAAGCTCATGACCGGAAAATTCAGAGCAGTCATTAAAAAGCCAACGCCCGCCCGATCCGCTTACTCCGCTCGCCGCTCTCGACGAACAAAACTTCGTACACGGAGGTTGGGAAATTGGGTGAAGAGGTGCTGAAGGATTCGGAGAATTAATACTTTATTAAGTTTAATAATCTTGTTATGAAAGGAGAACTATTTTCATTATCGAAAATTTTCACTGAAAATTTATTTCGGATTCCTGATTATCAAAGAGGTTATTCATGGGGAGAACGTCAGTTGAAAGATTTTTGGGGAGATATTGTGCAGCTTGAAAGCAATAAGAATCATTATACTGGCGTTTTGACTTTAGAGGGTGTAAATTCTTGCATATATGATAAATGGAATGAAGACTTGTGGATAATTAAGTCTAAAAGATATAATCCTTATTATGTTGTTGATGGTCAGCAACGGCTAACCACCTTAGTTGTGCTGCTTCAGGTGATTGTTGAGAAAATGGCTGATGAAGATTTATTAAATTATAACAATAAAGACGAAATAAGAAAAAAGTATATATATGAATCTCATGATGCAGGAATTTCAAGATCGTATTTATTTGGATATGAAAAAGATAACCCAAGTTATGAATATTTAAAAATATCAATATTTAATGAGATATCTAACTCACACTCCATTGCAGAAGAAACTGTTTATACCAGAAACTTAGCATTTGCAAAGCAGTTTTTCTTCGAAATGCTCGATGGCACTGATATTGATTTTTTAGGTTTAATTTATGAAAGGATAACACAACAGTTTTTGTTCAATATTTATACAATAACTTCTGATATTGATGTTTGTGTTGCTTTTGAGACAATGAATAATCGCGGCAAACCTTTAAGTCATCTTGAACTGTTAAAGAATCGCCTGATTTACCTTTCAGCGAAATTTAACGTAAATGATGATGAACGAACTTTGTTACGTTATGTAATTAACGAATGCTGGAAATCTTTGTATTATTATTTGGGAAAAAACAAAGAAAGAATGCTTGATGATGACGCTTTTCTATACACTCATTTTTCGATATATTTATGGCCAAAAATAGTCAGCAACTTTAAAGGTGAAACAGTCAGATTGTGGTACTATCGGCGTGACGATTACTATAAAGAATATTTATTAAATGAAGTTTTTGTCGCAAATAAGGTTTCTGAAAAGAATGCATCTGGCGTATTTGTTTTGACAGTAAAAAGCATATATGATTATGTCAGTGACATTAAATCCAGTGTTGTTCTTTATGATAAAATATATAATCCAATATATAGCGACTTAAGTGATTTGGAGAAAATAAATCTAGAGAGACTTTACAGACTAAAAGGCGAAGAGTTATCTGTCTTGCTTCTTGCATTGTACAGATGCCGTGGCGATGAAAATTTAATGATTGAAGTATTATGCGATTTAGAAAAAATAATGTTTATCAGCAGCATTTCAATATATGCAGCTATCAAAGATGTAAAAGGGGTTGACTATAGCTCACTTGCTCTCGATTTAATAAAAGATGCAAAAAGGTTGCATGATGTAGCAAAGGAGATAAAGGCACATTATCAAGAGCTAATGGAAAAAGTTTCTTTTTCGGAAGTCTTTGCCAGCATCGCTAAAGGTAATGGCTTTTATGGATGGAGGGGTATAAAATATTTTATGTTCGAGTATGAGCTATCATTACTGGAGAAATCAAAGACTAAAAGAGAGCGGCTATCTTGGGAATCATTTATTGGTGAAAATTATGATTACGATCATAAAACCGTCGAGCACATATATCCTCAAAAAGTCACACATGAATGCTGGCGCGACAGTTACAACAATTATAATATCTCTCAGAGAAACATTCTTAAGAATAGTATAGGAAATCTTATACCTTTATCAAAACCGAAAAACTCAAGTTTGCGAAACAAGTGTTTTGAAGATAAAAAAGGATCTAATAAGAATAAGGTTGGATATATCTATGGATGCTATTCCGAAATCGAGATATCTCAATATGAAAAATGGCGTCCTACGGAAATTAGAGATCGCGGAATAAAGTTACTTGATTTTATGGAAGAAAGATGGGGTTTTAAGCTTGGAGATACAAACACTAAAATTGATATGCTTGGGTTAAGCTTTGTTGAACAATAGACATTTTTTATAGACAAAATAAAGAACCCCGCCGCGAGCAGCAGAGTATTAAGGATTTTTTTCTTTACAAGCCGCAAGCGGCTGGGTATTTACCCTCAGTTATAAATCAAATATCTACCAAAATATCTTTCTTTATGGTATTTGTGGCTGTAAAAGGTTAAACTTTTCCAGCTTTACAATGTCGCTGAGCACAAATTCTGCCAGAGTCTAATGTCCACCATCATCCCCATCCAGCCCTATAGGTCGTAGAAGTCCTATAGTCCCATACGACCTATTTACCCACTTACCCGCACAAAAAACAAAAAGGCTGCCCGGTCGAACCGTGGCAGCCTTCTAAAAGCTTATATTCCTGCCTCTTGCCTTATCCCGCAGCCTCCACGATAGCCATGAAATCGTCCACATTGAGGCTTGCGCCGCCGATGAGGCCGCCGTCGATGTCGGGCATTCCGAAGAGTTCTACTGCGTTCGAGGGCTTGACGCTGCCGCCGTACTGGATTCTGAGGTGATCCGCCGCTTGCTCGCCGTAGAGTTCGGCGACTTTGGCGCGGATCATGGCGTGAACATCCTGCGCCTGCTGGCTGGTGGCGGTTTTGCCGGTGCCGATGGCCCAGACTGGTTCGTAGGCGATCACGAGATTGGTGAGGTCGGTCACTTCGGCGAGTCCTTCGACAACCTGGGCGGCGACGACTTCATCCGTCACGCCGCGCTCGCGCTCGTCGAGCGTTTCACCGACGCACAAGATGACCGATAGCCCTTCGGCAAGCGCTTTCTTTACCTTGAGGTTGACGATCTGGCTGGTTTCACCGAAATACTGGCGGCGTTCGGAGTGCCCGAGAATGACGTAGCTGCATCCGGCGGCAAACAGCATCCGTGCGGAAATTTCGCCGGTGAATGCGCCATCGTTCTCGTAATGGCAGTTCTGACCGGAGAGCTTGACGGCGCTCCACTCGATCACCTTGCCGACCTCGTGCAACGCCAGAAAGGTCGGCGCAATGCCAACCTCGCACGTCACACCATCATCACCAACCTTTTCGGCAATCGCGGTTGCCAGTTCGACAGACTCGACGATGGTGTTGTTCATCTTCCAGTTGCCGACCACTATTTTTCTGCGCATATCAGTAATCGGTTACGACTTCACTGTAAATTTTATCAATATCGGCCACCTTGAAGGTGTGCTTCCAGAAGCGGGAGTCCTTGATTTCGATCTTGTCCTGATCGATGGCTGTGACGTAGCCGTGCCACACCCGCTGCTCTTTGGTGAGCAGATTGATCTCTTTGTCGAGCAGTTCGCGTGCTCCGCCAATCTGTTTGGCTGTGTAGATTATTTGGCGCTTTCCCATGAATACGGTGTTTGAATTGGGACGCTATTTAACAAAAATATCGAGGATTTCATAATGAAGTTCCCCCTTTGGCACGCTGATTTTCACCTTTTCGCCAACCGTTTTGCCAATCAGCGAGCGCCCGACGGGAGAGCGTACGGAGATTTTACCGAGATCCATGTCGGCTTCCTCCGATGAAACCAGCGTGTATTCGATGATTTCGTCATCGACTTGCAGGTTGCGAAGCTTGACCGATGTGAGGATGTAAACCTTGTCGGTCTTGATCTGCTTGGGGTCAAGGATGGTGGCGGAGGCAAGTTTGTTTTCGATATCGGAAATTTTCGCTTCGAGCTGCGACTGCTCTTCGCGGGCGGCGTCGTACTCGGCGTTTTCGCTCAGGTCACCATGAGAGCGAGCCTCCGCAATCTTTTCGAGCACCTCTTTGCGGGTCTCGGTCGTCAACAGGTGAAGTGCCTCCTTGAGCCGGTTGTACCCATCCCGTGTCAGATAAATTCGGTCACTCATGTCAATTCATGGTTTTGATTGGCGATGCTGATAAGCGAATGAACGCCAGACGTCACAACAGCTTTGGAACATGTGGCAAACAAAAAAAAGTAAAGTCAGCAGCCTGGCCGACTTTACTTCGTCATGAGTAATTTAGAAAACTTTATGCTTCAGGCAAAGAGCATCAGAGATTAAACGAAAAATACATCCGGCTCCAGCCGCGTTCGACCAGCATGGTGATCTTGTCGCCGCGCTTTTTGCGCCCAACCAGTTGATTGTAATGCGCGAAGGAGGTGATGCTGCTTTTGTCGATGGAGAGGATCACATCCCCTGGCCGAAGGCCCGCTTTGCCAGCCGCGCTGATCTCCCTGACGGCGGTGACGACAACCCTCGTAGACATCGCCTTTTTGCCCATCCGCTCGGCGGTCTCGGCGTTGAGCGGCGAGGCCATGAAACCGAGCAGCTCGTTCTCGACCTCCGGAATCTGGCCAGTGGCGGAGGCCACCTTTTCGGTGAGCTGCTCCACGCGGACGTTGACCGTCACGGGCGCTCCATCGCGCTCGACGCGCACGGTCGCGGAGCTTCCCGGCTCCTGACCGGCAACCGCCGCACGAAGTTCGTTCGTTCCGGCAACTTTCCGGCCATTGAATTCGGTGATGAGGTCGCCCCGCTTCAATCCGTCCGCTGCCGCGCCCTGCTCGGCAACCGCGCCCACGACGATGCCTTGCGGCGATTCGAGCCGGCGCTGGCTGGCGACCTTCGCATCGACATCCTGCATACCGATGCCGAGGTATCCACGGCTGACCTTGCCGCTCCGGGCAAGCGCCTGATAGACCTTCATCGCCTTGCCGGAGGGCAGCGCAAAGCCGAACCCTTCGAGACCGGCGGCATTGCCGGAGGCCGCCGTGCCGATGCCGACAAGTTCGCCGCGAATGTCGAGCAGCGGGCCGCCCGAGTTGGCGGCGTCGATCACCGCGTCGGTCTGGATGAACTCCTCATACTCGTTCGGCGCGACATTGACCACGCCCAGCGAGCTGACGATGCCCTTGGTCGCCGTCCTCGAACGGCTTTCTCCGAGCGGCGCTCCGACAGCGACGACCCACTCGCCCGTGCGAAGGCGGTCGCTGTTGCCGGTAGTGATCGGCTTCATGCCGGAAGCCTCGACCTTCAGGACGGCGATGTCTGTCTTCGAATCACGCCCAACCACTTTGGCACGGAGGGTGCGATTATCAGAGGTTCTGACGAAGACCGCGTCGGGATTGTCGATCAGGTGGCTGTTGGTGACGATGTAGCCGTCAGGCGAAACGATGACGCCCGAGCCAACGCCGTAGACCGACCCTTTCGCTGACGCTGCCTTGCTGAGGCCGGTATAGTCTCTGAAGCTCTTGCCGAAGAGGTCGAGTGGCGTCCGGGCGGCGGGGATGGTTGAAGATTCCGACAGGATCGTCACCACCGACGGCGCGGCGGAATCGACGATGCGGGCGAAGGCTTCGTTAAAATCAGCGACATCGCGGCCCGGACGGGCCGGAGCATTGTCGGCAGCGCGAAGCTCGCGTGGCCCGAACGAGAGCAGTGCCTCCGCGCCTCGACCGGAGAGCGGAATGCCGAAGTCCGAAGGGCCGATTGCCCCGGCAGCGATGCCTGCCGACAGGAGCACGAAAGAGCGCAGCGTTGCTCGCGTGATGTTCATGGTACAACTATTGAAAAGGTTATCAGACAGCCGTTTCGATGCTTTCGAGCGCCGTCAGACCGGCTCTCATTTTGTTCATGGTCTCTTCGTATTCGAACTCCGGCGTGGAGTCGGCCACGATGCCGCCCGCCGCCTGGAAGTAGATCACGCCGTCGCGGATCACCATCGTGCGGATGG
>JAAXWU010000124.1 GCA_013334855.1 Chlorobaculum sp.
TTCCGCGTCATTGCGAGCCACCCGTATCCGGTCGGATACCGCACACGTACCTTGAACAAGTTCTCAAAGTGGATGGATCGCCACGCCCCGACAAGTCGGGACTCGCGATGACGAGGGAGTGCTTGTGGGTACTGATTTCATATCAATGTTTTTTTTCGTCATTGCGAGCCGCGAAGCGGCGCGGCAATCCATACGGATTTAGCGCGATAGCGAAAAGGGATGGATCGCCACGTCCCGACAAGTCGTGACTTGCGATGACGAATCTCCGTCATTTTTCTTTTGACATATCACTACTTCGCGAAGCTCTCCTTCAGGTTCGCGATGTACCGCTCGATCTTCTGCCTGAAGGCCAGTTCGATGAGTGGCGCGAGGAGGAACTGGAGGAAGCCGGGAAAATCGACTTCGAGCGCGCCTTTGGTGTGAAGACTCACCTTCGCGCCGGTTCCGGCGGGTTCGATGCGCCAGCCGCCCGAGACCTGCGCGTTGCCCACGCCTTCGACCGGCGTCCAGTCCACGCTCATCGACGCGGGGTCGCTGCTGTACGCGCTGGCGTAGATCGTCTGTTGCAGGGTGTGGTCGCCGATGGCGATCTTCTCCATCACCCAGCGGAACGCATTGCCGCCGAGCGGTTCGAGCTTTTCGACATCGGGAAAGTGGGAGGCGGAGCGGAGCACGTCCGAGAGCAGCTCGAACGCCTTGTCGGGCGAGGCCGCGGTTTCGAACTGCTCCGAAACATCGATGGTAACGGTGAACGACATAAACCAGCAGTTTGAGGTTCTGTCAAACGAAATTCCTTATCGTGCGGCCTCCTCGACGTTCCGGCTTCCCTTTGCGCTGTTGAGAGCGTCGAGCAGCTCCCCGTCCCGTTTATAAATATCGTCCCGGAAGTCAATCTTGCCTCCATCAACGAAGGCGGTCTGGTAAAGGAAATAGACCGGTACTTTCACCGGAAGCAGCACCGTGCTCGTCTTGCCGGTCTCGATCGCCGCTTCAATCTTTGACTGGCTCCATTTCACCGGATCGCGCAGCAGTAGCACGGCGAGTTCGTATGGCCGGTCAACCCTGACGCAACCATGACTGTAGGCCCGCCGACTGCGTTCAAAGAGCGGCTTGGTCGGCGTGTCGTGCATGTAGACCGTGAAACGGTTCGGCATGTTGAACTTGAGTCTGCCGAGCGAGCCGTCATCTCCTGACGCCTGAACCAGCCGGTATGGAAAGCCTCCTGCACTATACTGCGACCAGTTGACCCGGGCCGGATCGACCGGCTTGCCATTGCTGTCCACGATAGTTAACTGATTCTTCGTCAGGTAGTTGAAATTTTTCCTGATGGCCGGAATGGCCTCCTTGACGAGTATGCCCGACGGAATCACCCAGTGGGGATTGAAAATGATGGACTGTATGGTGGCTCCGATAACCGGCGTCTGCGTGTCGGGCTTGCCGACAATGACCCGTGAACTCCAGCGAACAACATTGTCCTCGACATAGGCGACCGTGTATGACGGAATGTTGACCTTAACGCAGGTCTTACCCAACCTTCCAGCATACCAGCGGTAGCGTTCGAGGTTGATGCGTATCTGATCGATCCGCAATGCCGCCGGGTAGTTCATGGCGTTGAGGGTTTCGAGGCCGATGACGCCGTCAACCGATAGCCCGTGCCTTTCCTGGAAGGTTTTCACCGCGTCGAACAGCACCTGGGTGTAGACCAGACCGGAAGAGGCTGGTGAAGTGGAGAGTGCGTTTGCTGAGGCGGACGTCCCTGAATCGGCGGCGGCGGCATCATTCCGGGCCTCTGCCGTATCCGCCTCCAGGTCGCCCGATACGATGAGGCGCTTGCGGATCAGCGGTATGCGGCTATCGGTCTGGCCGACCTTTTCGATCCTCGGCCCCGAAGGCACCGGTTTCCATCCACCCTGGTCAACAATCTTGCGATAACGCGCAAGTCCTTTACGCAAAGCCAGATACTTTGGCGATGAACTCCTCAGCTCCGCGATCATCTCGGGAAACTTGCTGCCCATGACCGCCATCATCAGCGTCTGATCCTGGTTTGCGCCTGATTTTGCGGTCGCGATGTTCCAGTTCGGATCGAGCGACCCTGGCTCGACCTTGCCCAAGCGCATGTGCGACAGGAGCGCAAAGACGGCATCGGTCATCAGAAGATCGGCCCGCGCCTTCAAGGCTGGAGAGTCGGGAGGATTCTCGGCGAATTTCCTGATTTCGTCGTAATGGTAATCGGAAGGTTTAAGCCCGTCCTCGGAACACTCGCCAATCACCTCGACAAGGCGCTCGATTGCCTGACGGTTCGTCCAGGCGGCGCGATAACCGAGCGCCCTGTAGAAGCGCTGCAACTCCCTGTCGATTCCGAGACGTCCGGGAGCGGAGGCGGCGTCCAGCCGTTCGAGACGGTCCAGAGCGCTCTTCAGATGGAGCCTGACCGTCGGGTCAGGCAGGCTGGCGGTGGTGCTGTCGGCGGCATGGGCCTGAACCGGCAACGCAAGGCTGATGACCGGCAACAGCGCAAGCCAGAGCAATACGAAAGGCGACATTGATCGTTTATGCAGGGTTATTCTCATCCCCTCCGCCAAGCGCAAGTTCAGGATTGAGCACGACTGAACGGGAGGCATAATCCTGTTCGTCATGATAAATAAAGAGACACGAGCCATCCTTGATCAGATCGATCACCTCCTGGTATTCGTCCATTGAGAGCGCCGGGCACCCCTGGCTGCGGCCAAGATGACCGGTTTGCCTGACATACTCCTCGGAGACATAGTTCGCACCATGAATCACGATGCTCCGGCTCTCGGCCATGTCGTTGATGCCCAGGTCGAGTCCCTTCAGCACGAGGGAGTAACCGTTCTTGCCAATATAGGTGTTTTCGGTGAGATAGAAGCCGAGGCTGCTCATATTCGAACCCGGCATATTGGAAAAGCTGGTCGCTATCACATCGCCGCTTCCCTTGCCGTGGGCCACGAGCGCTGACTGAATCACCGTGCCGCTATTGATGTCGATGATAAAGAGACGTTTGCTGTCGGAGGGTTTGTTGAAATCGATGAGGGTGATGAAGCCTTCGCGGCGGATCAGCCCCTGGCGTTTGAGATTGTAGTAGCCTTGCAGGGCGAGCCGAAGCGCTCTCGGATCGATATCGCTGTTGCGCTCGATGTTGTCGATGACCGAAGCCGCCTGCCGGGTGGCCGGATAGTCGTCGAGAGTCAGAGCGCTGCCGTTCACGGGCAGAGCCATGCAGAGCATCAGGGCGAAGGGAATTCCTCTTTTTTTCATACACATGTTCCTCATAGCGGAGTCAACAGACCCGCGTCATAGTGATCGTTCAGTCGTTACTTCAACCGGCGACATCCGGGCAGGAGAGGCGGGATGGGAAAAAGTTCCTGCACGATGGCCGTACCGGAGAGTCCGGCAGGCTTTTTTCATAAAATTCTGTTAAGATAACCCTTTTTTTGTTGCGGCAAAACGGTCACGGCAGTACGCCACGGCAATCGACGGAATATCGGATATTCAGCGTTTCATGTCCGGATGGCTCTGGAAGCGCACCTCCGCGTCGGCGATTCGGGAGTTCAATCTGATTTTCTGCCTCGCGGGCCGGTAGTTGAACATGAGATTGGAGAGCGACTCCCAGATCGATACCCAGGCCGCGATGGTCACGCCTTCGTCGAGCACCCGCCGGGACACCAGCCGCCGCGAATCCGGGGATATGGCCGTGGGAAGCCATAACGAAAGGAAGAGCAAGATGATACCGGCAAGAAAAAAGAGCAGGGATTTCCTCAAGAGACGCCGCATCGTGGCCAGTTCGAGTTCCCGCTGGTAGACGAAGAACTTTTTCAGGCTGGTGCGTATGCGCTCCTGAAGCTCCGCGGATGGTATGGCGTCGAGCGTGATGCGGATGACAAAATCGACCCGCCCGATTTCACGCACGCAGTCGAGCAGATAGGCCACAAGCTCCTCGTCGAGGTCTTTGCGGTGATAGGGCGCCTGTTTGTCGAAATCCTCGTACAGCTCCTCCACCTTCGACGCATAGACATCGATAGCGACGTAACCATCGTCAGACCGGTCGTACCGCTCAAGAATGTTCTTTTTCATAGCCGTCACCCGTCATCGTCGTGCAGAGAGATGCTACGCATTCTATCGGATGGGCGCGAGCGGATCTCCGCGAAAGACCCGCTCGCCCGGACGCCTTACTTTCCGCTTCCCGAGACGAACTGCCAGCGGGAGCTGACTGAAACCGTGAGCTTCTGCTCGCCAGGTTCGACATCGGTAGGCATCGGAGCCGCCTTGAGTCCTTCGGCCATGACGGCGCGCATCACGGGATAGTCGGACTGCGGCTGGCCGTACTGAAGCTCCAGGGGCTGGCCAAGACGCCCGCCCGCAGCCTTTGCCATCACCTCGGCGTCACGCCTTGCGCTCTTCACGGCGTTTTCAAGCGCCTGCGTACGGAGGTTCTCGAAGCGGGAGGAGGAGTAGCGAAGCCCATCGACCGTGCCAGCGCCAGCGCCGACAACCGCATCGATAGCGCCGCCAAGCTTGCCGAGATCGCGCACCACAACCCTGACGACATGCCTTGCCTTGTAGCCCCTGAACTCGTTTTTACCGCTCGCGCCGTTCCACTCCCACTCGGGACTCACCGTGTAGCTGGCCGAAGAGGCATCGGCGGCGGGAATTCCGGCTGCGCGCAACGCCTGCTGGAGCGAACTCCACAGCATGGCGACCTTGGAGGCGGCTCTGGCCGCATCTTTCTCGGTCGCTTCGACGGTCGTCGAGAACTCCGCCGTGTCGGGATCGTACGTCACCGTGCTCGACGCCGATACAGAAATGCCGGTCTCAGCGGCCCGAAGCGACGCGGCGGGAAGGGCGCAGCAGAGCAGCGCAAACGTCATGATCGTCGCTTTCCTGAAGCCAAAACATCCATTCATAGCAATCTCCTTTCTGATCGTTGAAAAACAGACTCCGGGAAAAGATAACAACACTCCCGAGAAAGCTCAAGCCTGCGTTTCGGCGACGCAGAAGCGTTGCGTGCTGAACTTGCAGAGGAAGGCCGCCACCGAGCCGTCATGCCGCTCGACCATCACCGCGCCGTCCTGCCACGGCCCGTTCTCCGCCGCCCAGCGGCTTTCGGGCGGATCGCCCTGGTTCTGGTGGATATTGTGCACCCCCTTGCCGTTGCGGAACGGCTCGCCAAAGACGAAGATTCTCCGCGCCTGCCTGAGCAGCGCTTCGAGGTCGCGAAAGGCGTGGCGGCCCGTGCCATATTTCCAGGACTCTCTGGCGACCTCGACGCTCTTGACGCCGCTCGAATGGTTCGCGTGAACGCACTCCGACGACGGGCCAAGCGCCGGGCTGCGGTAGTAGTCGAGCGAGCCGGAGCCTTCCGACATCTCAAGCTCATGCCATCCGTCGTGGAGCGCAGTCAGCCAGCCGGACTCCTGGGGATCGAGTTCGACCACCTTCCACTGAAGCCCGTCGCGCCGGTGCTTGCTGTCCAGATCGACCGCGCAGGGATAGACCCCCGTCGGCGTCCGCACAAAGAGGGCGCAGTGATAATAGTGCGACTCATCCTGCTGTTTGTCGCAGGCATACCGCGAGAGTCTGCCGACAAGCACGCCATATCCATCGAACAGAGGCATAGGCGAAAGGGGGTTGGATTGATAAAACGGGATGCAATCGAAAACAGGATCGCCTTCGTTATAGGATATTAGGCTAAAGCCCTTATTTATTTTGTTTTATCTGCATACCCCGGACTGAAGTCCGGGGCAACATACATGTAAGAATTATGAGTATCCAGATGATTAAAACCATCCTGAATATAAGCCCCAGTTTCGACGCTCCATGTGTATCGCCCGACAAATCTGAAGCATGACACCTTTTGTTCCTCTTACGCTAAAAACTCTTTTCAGTTGCCCCGGACTTCAGTCCGGGGTTAACAGACAAAAAA
>JAAXWU010000018.1 GCA_013334855.1 Chlorobaculum sp.
TCGTCAGCTTGCCGTTGTGGTAGATGCCGAGCGCTTTGCCTCGGAGCGTGCGTCCGATAAACGGCGTATTCCGTGACTTCGAGCCGAAATCGGCGTCGCTGACTGTCCACTCGCGGTCGGGATCGATGATGCACAGGTTGGCTTTCTTGCCCGCCTGGAAGAGGAGCGTTTCGAGGCTCATGATGCGGCGCGGGTTGGTCGAGAGCAGCTCGATGGCGCGTGACAGCGTGATGATCCCTTTGTTGACCAGCTCGCTGATGGTGAGGCCGAGGGAGGTTTCGAGGCCGATGATGCCGAACGCCGCCTGGTCGGGCGGGCACTCCTTCTCATGCCTGGCGTGGGGCGCGTGGTCGGTGGCGATGGCGTCGATCGCGCCATCCCGGATTCCCTCGATGAGGGCGTCACGATTCTCCACCGAGGCGAGCGGCGGCTTCATGATGAAATTGCCCTTCTCGACCGCATCGCCGAGATCGTGTTCCGTCAGGGTGAAGTGGTGCGGCGTCACTTCGCAGGTGACCTTCAGACCGGAGGCTTTGGCTTTGCGCACCAGATCGACCGAGGCCGCGGTGCTGATGTGCGCCACGTGGTAGCGCGGCTCGGCAATCGCGCCGTTCAGCTTGTGCTTTTTCAGCCAGGCGATGAGCTGCAGGTCGCGGGCGATCATGATCGGTTCGGCCACTTCGGGAATGCCCTTCAGGCCGAGCATCGCCGATACTTCGCCCTCGTTCATGACGCCACCGGCAGTGAGGTGCTTGTCTTCGCCGTGCTGGATCAGGAGCAGGTCGAAATTGGCCGCGTATTCGATGGCGAGGCGCATGATCTGCGTATTCTGAATTGCCGTGCCGTCATCCGACACTGCTTTCACGCCGTACGACGCATATTTGCCGTAGGGGGCGAGCGCTTCGCCACGGCTTTCGGCAGTCATCGCTCCGATGACTTCGAGATCGATCGGCAATCCGGCGCTGTGGTGGCGGATGTAGGCGACGCCGAGCGGGCTGTCGATGACCGGCTTGGTGTTCGGCATGAGCGCTACGCCGGTGAATCCACCCGCCACGGCGGCGGCGGAACCCGATTCGAGCGTCTCCTTGTACTCCTGTCCCGGCTCGCGGAAGTGGCAGTGCAGGTCAAACAGGCCGGGAGCGAGCACCTTGCCCGCGAGATCGATGACTCGGTCGCCCTCTTGCGCCGCAATCGATTCGCCGCCGGTCGTGATCGCTTCGATCAGGCCATCGTCGCCGATTTTCATCGAACCGACGGTATCGAGATTTTCAGCGGGATTCAGGAGTCTTGCATTAAGAAAAAGAGTGCTCATGGTCGAAAGATGAATGGTTCAGGAAACTGTCGCCTGGAGCGATACGAGTGTCAACGTCTGCCGGTCGTCGCCTCCGGTTTCAAGCGCGACGTCGAGCTGGTCGCCGGGCAGCACGCATCCGACGCCCGCCGGAGTGCCGGTAAAGATCATATCTCCGGCTCGCAGCCCGTAAATATAAGATAAATAGTGCACGAGAAAGGCGGGTGAAAAGCTCATTTTCGACACCTTAGAGTGCTGCTTTCGCTCGCCGTTCAGCCGGAGCGAAATGGCAAGCTCCTCCCACGCCCCGGCAGCGTCGGGAGCGATGAACTCCGAGACAAGCGCGCTCTGGCGGAATCCTTTGCACTTCAGCCAGGGATTTCCGGCCTTTTTCGCTTCGAGCTGCACGTCACGCAGCGTCATGTCGAGGCCAGCGGCGTAACCGGCGATGTACGCCGGAGCGTCGGCAAGCTCCACGCAGTCGGCATCCGCGCCGACGAGCAGCACCAGCTCGCCTTCGTAATGGAGGCTCGCGCTGAGCGGACGCCCTTCGAATCGCGGAATCGAGGTGCGTCCGTCCACCGAAAGCGCCGTGCCGGGTTTCATGAAGATGATCGGCTCCTCTTCAGGCGGAGGCGCGGGCCTCTCCGGTTCCCACGACGCCATCTCCCTGGCGTGATCCGGATAGTTTTTGCCGACGCAGTAAATCGAACGCGGCTCGGCGGTTTTCAAGTGTTCTGCAAACGTTTTCATGCCATTGAAGCGTTAACATGAGAAGTGATTTTCAGCATCTGGCCGCAATTACGGCTTGTCGGTGGAGTGCCGATCTGAGAATCCAGGGCGGATTGGCGTATCATGTGTCGATGAACTACAGCGTTTAACGTAACCACGTGAATATTGCATAAGGAGTTCGCAGGCAATTTCTTCAGGGATTTCGCTTCATAGTTAAAATTTTATTCCTGATTTCTATGAACAAAAAAGAGCCAGATCGTGACGCAGAGGCCGGAGTTGTGAGTCAGAAGACCAAAACAACCAAGGCGCTGGAACTGCTGCACGGATCGGTTGAAGCGTGGAATCGGTTCCGAAAGGAGCATCCCGCCCAGGCCGTGGAGTTCAACAAACAGGATTTCAGGGAGGCCGATCTTTCAGGCATCGACTTGAGCGGCGCGAATCTCAAGGCGGCAAATTTCAGCAAAGCCAACCTCAGCAACGCGAAATTTCGGGATGCCAAACTCAACGGAGCGAACTTCACTGGCGCGGATTTGCGAAACACCGATTTTGCCAATGCCGACATCACCGGCGCGACGCTGGTCAGGGCCGACATCAGCGGCGCGAATCTCGATGGCGCGAATCTCTCGATGACCGACCTCAATCATGCAAGCCTGAACGGGGCGGTGCTCACGCAGTCCAAGCTGAACTGCGCCAACCTCAACGAGTGCGATATGCGCGAAGCGGTTCTGAGCTGGGCCGATCTTTCCGGCGTGGCCCTGAATATGGTCAATGCCGGAGATGCCGATTTTCATGACACCAAACTCGATGATGCCGATTTTCTTGGCGCGGATCTGCACGAAACGGACATGCATGAAGCCAACTTGCGCGAGGCCGATCTGAGGGATGTGAACCTGCATCTTGCCAATCTGCACGATGCCGATCTGAGCGGAGCCGACCTGAGCGAGGCCGACCTGAGCGAAGCCGACCTGAGTGGCGCTCATCTTGGAGATGCCCGGCTCCGGTGGACCAATCTCCAGGGCGCGAATCTGAGCGGCGCTGATTTCAGCATGGCGAACCTGAATGGCGCGAATATGATGGGGGCCAATCTCTGCGGCGTCGAGTTCACCGGCGCGAACCTTTGTGACGCCAATCTCAGTGGCGCAAGTCTCTGCATGGCCAATTTCAGAGGCGCGGAGCTGAACATGGCCAACCTCGCTGAATCGGAGACCTTTCACACGAGCTTCATGAATCTCGATCTCAGCAAGGTCAAAGGTCTCGACAGCATCATTCACCGGGGGCCGTCGGAGATCAGCCTCAGCACGCTGTTCCGCTCACAGGGGCAGCTCTCCGATATTTTCATGCGCGGCTGCGGCGTGCCCGAAAGCATGATCGACCATGTCAAGTCCATGTCCGGCAAGCCGATAGATTACCTTTCATGCATCATCAGCCACAGCACCAAAGACAGGAAGTTTGCCGATCGTCTGTTCGCCGACTTGCAGAATCAGGGGATCAGATGCTGGCTCTGCCCGGACACCCTCAAAATGAATCACTACCTCGATCAGCATATCGACCGCACCAATCAGTGCTGTGAAAAGATGCTGCTGCTTGTTTCCGATACCAGCATGGCGGAGGAGTGGCTGAAAACCATGGTGCTCAAAGCGATGCAGCGTGAGGGAAGGGAGGGGCAGCGGCTGCTGTTTGCGGTCAGCTTGCTGCGGCAGTGCAAGCTCGACGAGTGGGAGTTGAACGATCTGGAAAGCGGGCGGAATCTTGGCAGGGAGCTGCGGAAAAATGTCATCCCGTCGTTTTACGGCTGGGAGCACGATAACGAAATCTACAATCGTGAGTTGAACCGGCTCGTCACATCGCTGAAATCGCTCGATCCGGGCCGCTCATGCCTGCCGTCGTGAAGCGGCGATTCGCGATGTTCCTGAAATACGGAAGCCCTTTACAACCATGTGGCGTAAAGGGCTTCGCGTTTCACTCTGTCTCGTTGGCGGCTCCGTCGTTACGAAGAGCGCGTGAGCAGGTTACTGCTTCGGGGCGATGGCCGAGGTGATGCTCTTGGTTACGCCTTCGACGAGCTGGGTGGCCGAAGTGATGCCGGTGGTGCAGAGCTGCACACAGGCGTTGGTAACCGGCTGAACCGTGTCTGTTGCGGTTTTGACGGCGCTTCCGGCCATGTCTACAGCCTGCTGGGCAAGATCGCCCACTGCGGTGAAGAGATCACCAAAGACGCCGATGTTTCCTGATTCGTTTGCCATAATGGTCAGTATTTATGGGTTGAAAAAAAATGCAAAATCTTAAGTGCGTACGCGATCTCCCAAACGGGAGAGGGGCAGCATATTTTTTCTAATGTAATACAATCCTCGCTCATTTCACATAAATGAATGCACGGCGATGCTGATACCGCTCGCCGGTCTGACCAGTCGCGTGCAGGTTTTCTGGCGCACGGAAGCGGCGGCGCGAGAAATGCTTGCGTCATGCGTTATCGCGTTCAGATTTATTATCTTGCAAGTTGTTAACGCAACTGAACCGCTTGCTGCTTGCTCCTTGTCGGGCGAGATGGCAGGCAAGAGCGAAAGGATTGTTCGGGCATGGAATCGGTGATGGAGAGCAAGGCGGATTTGCGCAAAAAGCTGCTCGCGAGACGCAGGGCGCTGACGAGGGAGCAGTGGCTGGCGGAGAGCAGCACGATTCAGGCGAAGGCTGCATCGTTGCCGCTTTTGCGTGACGCGGCGAGAATTCACTGCTATGTGTCGATGGAGCATGACCGGGAGGCGAGAACGCTCGAACTTCTCGAAATGCTCGCGCTCGACGGGAAAGCGGTGTATATGCCTTATATTGAAGATGGTTGCATGAAGGCGGCGCACTACCATCCGGGCCAGCAGTTCACGGTTTCGCCATCGGCTCCTGCAACTCCCGATCCGCTCGCGCTTTGCGGAGAGGAGTGCTTCGACGTGGTGTTCGTGCCGCTTGCGGGGTTCGACCGGAAAGGGGGACGCATCGGTTTTGGAAAGGGGTGGTATGACCGCTTTTTCAGCCGTCTGTCAGAGAGAGGCGTCCGTCCGGTGAAGATTGGCCTCGCCTTCAGCTTTCAGGAGGTGACGTTGGTGCCGGGCGATCCCTGGGACGAGCCGCTCGACATGGTGGTAACGGAGAATGAAATCATCAATTGCCAGCAGAACAGCAGATGAGGAACTCAGAAAACGGGACATTGGCCGCAGGCGCGACGGTGGTCGAGCCGGATCTGCGCGATCCGTCGCTTTTCGTGAACCGTGAGTTGAGCTGGCTCGATTTCAATCAGCGCGTCCTCGAAGAGGCGCTCGACTCCGCCGCGCATCCCTTGCTGGAGCGCATCAAGTTCATCTCGATTTTCAGCTCCAATCTCGACGAGTTCTTCATGATCCGCGTTGCGGGTCTCGACGATCAGTGCGCCGCGGGCATCAACGAGCGTTCGGTCGATGGTCTCACGCCTGCCGAAACGGTCGAACGGATTCGCGAGCGCGTCATCGGGCAGGTTCGCCAGCGCAACGCCTGTTTCTACGATGAGATCATTCCGGCGCTCAGAAAGCGGGGGATCGAGTTCGTCCGTACCTCTTCGCTTTCGGACAAACAGCAGCGAGTGCTCAGCGACTACTTCAGAAAGGAGATTTTTCCGGTGCTGACGCCGCTCGCGTTCGATACGGGCCATCCGTTTCCCTTCATGTCCAATCTCTCCCTGAATCTGGCCATCGAACTCGAAGACCAGGAGAACGGATCGATCAGGTTCGCCCGCGTCAAGGTGCCCGCTATTCTGTCGAGAATCGTCAGGCTCGACCAGATCGAGGGGCTTGGCTTCGGCGACGAACGGATACGGCTTCTGTGGCTCGAAGATCTTCTGGAGCACAATCTGGATCAGCTTTTCCCGAGGATGCGTATCCTGCAGTGTCACTCTTTTCGGATCATTCGCGATGCGGACATCGAGATCGAGGAGGACGAGGCGGGCGATCTGCTCGAAAGCATCGAGCAGGGGGTTCGCTCGCGCCGGTACGGAAAGGTGATCCGGCTCGATATCAATCCCGACATGCCTCCTTCCATCAGGACGCTTCTCGTGCAGAATCTCGAAACCTACGAGCGAAACGTCTACGAGATTGGCGGCGTGCTTGGCATGAGCGCATTGATGGAGCTGCTCGGCATCGACCGGCCCGATCTGAAGGATGAACCCTTCGTGCCGAACAATCCGATGGATGGCAAGCATCTGCCGGACATGTTCGCGCTCATTCGTGCGGGCGACGTGCTGCTGCACCATCCCTACGACTCCTTCAATCCGGTGGTCGATCTCATCTGGCAGGCGGCTCGCGATCCCGAGGTGCTCTCCATCAAGCAGACGCTCTACCGTGTCGGCAGCAACTCACCGGTGGTCAAGGCGCTGATGTTCGCCGCCGAGCAGCGCAAGCAGGTGGCCGTCCTGGTCGAGCTGAAGGCGAGGTTCGACGAGGAGAACAACATCATCTGGGCCAGGGCGCTCGAAGATGCTGGCGCCCATGTTGTCTACGGACTGCCCGGCCTCAAGACGCACGCCAAGCTGACGATGATCGTGCGGCGCGAGCAGGACGGCCTTCGCCACTACCTGCACCTCGGCACCGGTAACTACAACACGGTGACGGCGAGGATCTATACCGATTACAGCTATCTGACGACCAATCCGCAACTTGCCGACGACCTCTCGGAGCTGTTCAACTCCCTGACCGGCTACTCGAAGCATCGTGAATTTCACTCCCTGATCGTCTCGCCGCTGAACACCCGGAAGTGGTTCATGGAGATGATCCGCAACGAAATCGAGCATCAGAAGCGCGACGGAAGCGGTGGCATCGTCATGAAGATGAACGCGCTCGTTGACGAGGAGATCATCCGGGCGCTCTATCGCGCCTCGATGGCCGGGGTGAAGATCGACCTGATCGTGCGGGGCATATGCTGCCTGAAGCCGGGCGTGCCGGGCGTCAGCGAGAACATTCGCGTTATCAGCGTCATCGGGCGCTTTCTCGAACACAGCCGGGTCTACTATTTCAACCATGGCGGCGACTCGCGCCTCTACCTCGGCAGCGCGGACATCATGCCGCGCAACCTCGACAAGCGCGTCGAGACGCTCTTTCCCGTGCTCGATCAGCGGCTGGTCGAATCGGTGAAGTCCGATCTCGAACTGATTCTCGGCGACAACCGCAAGTCGTGGGAGATGCAGCCGGACGGAACCTTCATCAGAAAGCGGAACGGACGCCCGGCGACAGACAGCCAGCGGCTCTTCATGCGGCGCTCATTCCGAAGGAAAAAAAACATCAAAACCAAAGTTAACGGATTATGAAGATTGCAGTTGGAAGCGATCACGCAGGCGTCGAGCTGAAGAAATTCGTGCTCTCCTGGCTTGAAAAACATGGCTACGATTTCGAAGATATGGGGCCATACTCCGCGGATTCGGTCGATTATCCCGATTACGGCCACAAGGTTGCCGAAGCAGTCGCGAAAGGACTCTTCGACCAAGGGATTCTGATGTGCGGCACCGGTATCGGCATCTCGATTGCCGCCAACAAGGTGAAGGGGATTCGCGCAGCCAACGTCTGCAACCCCGAATACGCCGCGCTGGCGCGTCAGCACAACGACGCCAACGTGCTCGCCTTTGGCGCACGCTTCAACGACGAGGTGAGCGCCGCGAAGATTCTCGAAAGCTGGTTCGCCTCCGAGTTCGAGGGGGGGCGTCATCAGCGCCGCATCGATAAAATAGAGTATTGCTGCTGAATGGCCGTGACTTTCACAGCTCTGGTCGAAGCGGACTATCCGGCTTTCACCCTTGGTGATTCGACCGCCGAAGTGGCAAGAAAGCTCGCCGATGCGGGGTTTGCCTGCGCTCCGGTGCTCGACGGTGGCAGGTATGCGGGCATGGTGTTTCTTTCCGGTCTGCTCAAGGGCCGGAAGGGATGGCCGACGGTGAAGGAGAAGCTTGGCGAGGAGCAGCTTGTAAAGGTGAGGCCATACCATCCCGACGACCAGTTGTTCGACAATCTTCTGCCTGTGGCCGCCTCCAGAAGCGGCATCGTGCCGCTTGCCGAAGCTGATGGCCGGTATGCGGGCGTGGTTTCAATCAAAAGAATCCTTGGATTCCTGGCCGAGCGCATGCACTCCGGCGAGGGCGGTTCGACCATCGAAATCGAGGTGCCGCCAACCGGCGCGAAGCTCTCGGAGATCATCGAGACCATCGAAAAGAACGACGCCTCGATTCTCAGCTTCACCTCATGGCCGACGGGCGTGGCGGGCGAGGGACGCATCATCTTTTTCCGGCTTGCCACGCACGACTTTTTCCGCCTGGTCAGGAATCTGGAGAATTACGGCTACCTGATCCGCTACCACTCATCGTTCCCCAATGCCGGTTACGACGAGCTTCGGGAAAAGGCGCTCGAATTCATTCACTATATGGATATGTAAATGCCGGTTGAGTGCCGACTGGCTATAACGAAAGAGACGGTTTATGAAGGATGAAGATTTCAGTACCATCGCAGCCAGGGTCAGGGAGGCTGCACACACGATTTATCCCGAAGTAACGGCGCTGCGGCGACATCTGCACCAGCATCCCGAACTCTCCTATCAGGAGTTCCAGACGACGGCATACATCAGGGAGTATCTTGCCGGGATTGGCATCGACGCCGAACCGCCGCTCATGGAGACCGGCGTGGTTGCGCTCTTGCGTGGCGAGGGCGCGGTGTCCGGCGAGCGGCGCACGGTGGCGTTGCGGGCGGACATCGACGCGCTGCCGCTGCAGGAGGAGAACAGGCACGATTTCTGCTCGATGGTCGAGCGCTGCATGCACGCCTGCGGCCACGACATGCACTCGGCGATGCTGCTCGGCGCGGCGACCGTGTTGAGCGGCATGAAGGATGCGCTGAAAGGCGACGTACTCCTGATTTTCCAGCCCGCTGAGGAGAAAGCGCCCGGTGGAGCCTGGCCCTTGATCGAGGCTGGATTACTGAAAAAGTACAAGCCGTCGGCCATCTTCGCGCAGCACTGTTTTCCCAGCGTCAGGAGCGGCAGCATCGCCATGTGCAAGGGGAGCTTCATGGCCGCCGCCGACGAACTCTACATCACGATTCACGGCCAGGGCGGCCACGCCTCCGCGCCCCACAAGACTCGCGACCCGATTCTCGCCTCGGCGCACATCATCACGGCGTTGCAGCATCTGGTCAGCCGCGTCGCTCCGCCGCACGAATCAGCGGTGCTCTCCATCGCCTCGATCAATGGCGGCCACGCCACCAACATCATACCCGGCAAGGTGACGATGATGGGCACGATGCGCACCATGAACGAAGAGCTTCGCGCCCTTCTGCACGAAAAGTTCGACAGGACGGTCAAACAGGTTGCCGCCGCGTTCGATTGCGAGGCTGAGGTGGAGATCGTGACCGGCTATCCGGTGCTCTACAACGATCCGGCCATGACCGACATCGCCTGGGAGGCAGGCAAGGAGTATCTCGGCGACGACAAGGTCCACAAATCGGAGCCGCTCATGACCGCCGAGGATTTCGCCTACTACCTGCGCCAGTGCCCCGGAAGCTTCTGGCAGCTAGGTACCGGTCTCGAAGACTCCGCTCCGGGCAATCTCCTGCACTCGCCAACCTTCGACCCCGACGAACACGCCCTCGAAACCGGCATGGGGATGCTGAGCTATCTGGCGCTGAGGTTTCTGGCGGGGTGAGAGTTTAAGGGAGAATATCATAGCGTAAGGGCGCTCTCACAAAGGAGAGTCAGCAAGCAAACAAGGGCTGTTCCGAATTGACGGGATGGCCCTTTTGCGTTATGTGCGCCCCTTCGGGCTATACAGGAAATTGTATATGAGAACTCCGCTTTCGTATATGCCATTCAAGCATGAGCCCATACGCAGCCTGTGGCAGGTAAATCAGCACGATGCCTCGGCAGTGCATATTCGGCGCTCCGGTCAATTGGGCAAATAACGAGACGATCAGGCCGAGAATATACCAGGCAGCGCTGAGACCTTTGAGCGTTGCGGGTTCCCGTTGCCTTTCGAAAAGCACACGCAGCCGATTGCCGTCAGGGCAGAGCCGAAAAAGCGTGTCATATAGAGTCCGGTCAGATTGTTTGAAAGGCCAGGAACCGCCAGTCCCTGCGCTGAAAAGCTAAGGTAACGGAGTTCGAAAATGAACGCGAGCATCGCGTTGAAGAGCATCAATCGATCGATTTTTATAGCGATGCCTCCGTTATCAACCATTTCGCCTAAGCAGTGATAAATCCATGGTACTACACGCGGGCAATGAGCGAACTCCTATGCGATATATGAATAATATATAATCGTCAGTCTGCTTTTCTGGTTCACGTCAGCGTTCCGGCATTATCCCGAGGCACACATCATCACACGCCAAGATGTGTCAGACGGGTATCACGGGGTTGCTGATGTATACAGGATGCGCCTTGGCTCCTGAGGCCATATTCTGCGATGGAAGGACGCAGTTCAGCCCCATCGGGAGTCTCCTCGTGGCGCTGTGTCTCAAGATTTTTTTTCAGAACCTGAAAAAAAATTTCAGAGGCGCGTTTTGATGCGATGTTATATATATGATATGTATTGCCTGGATCCGACCGCATCATAAGAGACGAGTCAGCGTTTACGTCAAGATGCCGAATTTCAATGCCGAAGGCGTGAGTCAACTCGACTTCAAGGCTTCAAGACAGCCGAAAGGGTCGGGTAAAATCAACACGTTCAAGGTTGCTAATCATCCATTTATACTACAGTTAATACATAAAAAACATGCATCGCCGAATAAGTATCAAGCCTCATTATCTGGACTCATGGTAACGGAGAAGAGGCAACCCTGTCATTCTTTCCGCCGTATTTATCCTGACGATACCAGATAAAATCCCTCCCATATCACCTCGAACTCGATCACGAGCGAGGTCGCTTCTGGTTAATAATTACATCAATATGTCGTCCTCCTTCCTTTTTTGAGTGGGGCATTGGCGAGGTGCGTGTTATTGACGGACGCATATAGTATACATGTAACATGCTTATTATTATTCATAAAATATGTATATAGTAACTGTTATTCATACAATCATCAGATTCAAAAATACAGACAGCCATGAAAAAGCAGTTACTTGCTACTCTGTTTATGCTTGGATGCTTAGGCATAACCAGTCAGGCCCATGCACTACCCGTACTGAATACTATCACGCTCGACGATATTGCTCCTACGCCCGGTTCATCGGCCACAAAACTTCCCGACGGAGTCTTGCAGCTCACCGATAACAACCGGAGCGATCCAACCTACCAGATCGGTTCGGCTTACAGCACCTCGCCGGTTGGAATTGTTACTTTCAACGCGAATTTCAGTTTTCAGTATACTGGCACATACTCCGGTCACGGCAGCGCGGACGGCATCGTGTTCGTCATCAAAAATCCCGGCAGCTCGACCTCCGGAGGTAATGGCGGCGGTTTGGGTTACGGGACGATCACTACAGATGGCGGGGCGTATACCGGTATTCCAAAAAGCGTCGGCATAGAGTTCGATAACTGGTATAATGGCGAAATCGGTGACCCGAGCAACAATCATATCGGCATCGATGTCAATGGCTCCATGGTCAGCCAGGCGACGTACAACATCTCGCCGGAGTTCAATAACCACGGGCCGTGGTATGCCTGGGTCGATTACGATGGCAACCTTTTATCGGTAAGTGTCAGCCAGACAAACTCGAAACCCGGTTCGGCCATGCTTTCGTATAACATCGGCAATTTGCAGTCGGTTATCGACGCACCGGCGGCATCGATCGGTTTTACCGGTTCGACCGGCTGGGCGACGCAAACGCAGCAGGTGATGTCACTCTATTACAATGACCCTCCGGGGGTTCCCGTTCCTGAGCCAAACACGGTCGCTTTGCTTGGGATAGGCGGCGTGCTTGCTGCGGGATGGAAGAGAAAACAGAGGATGGAGAGTACTGATTGAGCAAGCGGCAAGTTTCAACACATTTTATAGATATACTTTCGAACCCCTTCCAGGCGACTACCTCGAAGGGGTTCAATTTTTCCGGCTTGCGTAATCAGAAGTGATCGGGTGTGCGTCTGAAGCCCCGGAAAACAAAAAACCCCTGATGGTGCAGGGGTTTTTGTGCGTGTGCGGTGGCATCTGGAGGTGAAGAGCGGATTCGAACCGCTGTACGAGGTTTTGCAGACCTCTGCCTAGCCACTCGGCCACTTCACCAAAGCGAACCTAAGGTAAGAAAAAATTCGTTTTTACAAAACTTTGACTTTTATCATTTTCCGAGAGCCGCTTCAGGCGGTTTCCGTCACGGTCTCAGGCGGAGTGACAAAACAAAATTAAGGGAGTGATGATCGATTTCAGAGTTGACAGCGAGAAGTGCACGCAGTGCGGCCAGTGCGTCGGGGACTGCCCGTCGCGCATCATCGTGATGGATGGCGAGGGGTTTCCGGCCATCGCGCCCGAAAAGGAACCAGCGTGCCTCCGGTGCGAGCACTGCCTGGCCATCTGTCCGGCGGGGGCGATTTCGATTCTCGGCTACAGGCCGGAGGAGAGCTTGCCGCTGAAGGGTGGTTATCCAGATCCCGTGCAGCTTGAAACGCTCATCAAGGGGCGGCGCTCGGTGCGGCGTTACAAGCCGGAGAATCTCGATCCCGCGCTGACGCAGAAGCTGCTCGACGTGGCCTGGCACGCGCCGACCGGCGTGAATTCGCGACAGGTGCGCTTCACCGTGCTCGATGAGCGCGAAAAGGTCGCCCGACTGCGCGACGAGGTGATGGCGGGGCTGATTCGTCTCGACAGGGAGGGAGCGTTGCCCGCCTCAAAGGCTTACTACGCGAAGTTCGTGAAGATATGGGAGAAGCTTCGCATCGATCTCATTTTCCGGGATGCGCCGCATCTGCTGATCGCGTCGGCTCCAAAAAGCCTCTCGTCGCCAAAGGAGGATTGCATGATCGCGCTCGCCAGCTTCGAGCTGTACGCGCAGACTTGCGGCATCGGTACGCTCTGGAACGGCATCGCGGCATGGGCCATCGACGAGATGCTGCCCGAGATTCGCCGGAGCCTCGGTATTCCCGACGACCACCTCTTCGGCTATGCGATGCTCTTCGGCAAACCGGCGGTGCATTACGCACGCACGGTGCAGCACGGCTCGGCGCTGATCCATCGCGTGCCGTAGTGTTGCGTACGAATGCAGCGGGGGCGACGTTGACCGGACGCCCCCGTGTCGCGAAATTTCAGTTGCCGCTTTTCAGCGGGATTTGAACACCATGTATTTGACCGCGTTGGAGACTTCGGTTTCGGTCAGCTCGGCATTGCCACCCTTGGGCGGCATGGTTCCGTTCTTTCCGACAAATCCTTCGACCGAACGTTTTATCATGACATCCATGCCCTGAGCGATCAGGGGCACCCACTCCTCCTTCTTGCCCGGCCTTGGAGCGCCGCCCGTGCCGCTGTCGTGGCACCCGGCGCAGTTCGCTTCATAGACCTCTTCACCGGCAGCGACCTGCGGATCGGAGAGGTTGGTGTCCTCCGACCCTCTCGTTGCGGCGGAACTTCCTTCGTTTTCGGCTGATTCCTGATGGGCGGTCGTTTCCTGTTGCGGAGCTTCGGTCTGCGGCTCTGGCTCTTGGGCGCAGGCGCCGAGGAACAGGAGGCTGAAAAGGACGATCCCGGCAGTGGGTTTCATGGCGGTTCGAGTCGATTATTTATTGATGAATCGGATCATGACTTAACGGGGAATATAATAATCGATCCATAATCATCCAGTTATGTAATGGCGATTTTTCATGACTGAAAAACGGCGACCGGTCGGAATCGCCCTTGAAACCGGATGATGAGTGACCGGCAACCAGCAATCGTTCAGCCCGTGATGTCGAACTGTTCGATGCAGTGCGGGTCGTCGTTGCGGGGATTGTTCACCCTCGTCGAAACCGGCCAGAGGTCGAGCACCTTCTCATCGGCGGGATCGAGCAGGCGCGTGGCGTCGAGGTTCGAGGAGTCGAGCCAGGCGGCCCACTCGGCCTCTTCGAGGATCACCGGCATCCGGTCGTGCACCGGCTTCATCTCGCGGTTCGCGCCGGTGGTGATGATCGTGCAGGTGCAGAGCGGCAGCGACGGCGGGCCGGGCGGCTGCCACTCGTCCCACAGCCCGGCAAGAGCCATCGGGCGGTCGTCGCGGCGATGGATGTACCACGGCTCCTTGCGTTTCTGTTCGGCGGGTTTCCACTCGTAGAAGCCGCTCGCCGGAATGATGCAGTGCCGACGGTTCAGCATGTGGCGGAAGAAGGGCTTGACGGCGAGGCTCTCGGCGCGGGCGTTGATCGGGCGGTTTTTCGGCATCTCCTTCGACCAGTGCGGAATCAGCCCCCAGCGGGCCATGCCGAGCCTGAAGCGCCCGTGATCGCCGAAGAGCGCCACGACCTCGCTGCCGGGCGCGATGTTCCAGCTCTGCCGGTAGCCGAAGCCCGGCGCTTCATCGAAGGGCAGTTCGAGCTGCCGGAGCTGCTCGATGAAGTAGCTCAACTCGAAAAATCCGAATCGTCCGCACATGGTCGTGATGATTGACAAGTCGCCTCTATGTAAAGCATACAAAAAGCGCGGAGGTCATGCAACCGGTTTCATGGGGCTCTTGAGCGCTGTTTTTCCTATCTTTCCACGAAAGCCTGAATTGCCTGAACGCACGACTCCATGAAACTGACCCGAATCTGCAACACGCCCCGTATCGATTTCTATACGGCTGACCTCACGACGAAGCTCGAACTGCCGATGGCTTCGACCTTTTTGTCCGCCGGATTTCCGTCGCCCGCCGAAGACCACATCGAGCTCAAGCTCGACCTGAACCGCGCCCTCGTCAAGCACCCCAACGCCACCTTCTACGGGCGCGTGAAAGGCTCCTCGATGATCGACGCGGGCATCGAGGAGGGGGACATTATCGTCATCGACAAGTCGCTCGAACCCAAAGACGGCGACATCGCAGTCTGCTTCCTCGACGGCGAGTTTACCGTCAAACGCATCTCCAGCGGCGCGGAGGGCCTCTGCCTCTTGCCCGCCAACAGCGAATTCAAGCCCATCCGCATCGCCGAAGAGAGCGAGTTCCAGATTTGGGGCATTGTGACTTACGTGATCCACAAGGCAAGATGAATGGATAATGGATAATGGATAATGGATAATGGATAATGGATAATGGATAATGGATAATGGACAATTGATAATGTGGAATTGGCGGTGTCCGGTATTCTGTCTTTGTCCTTTGCGTCCCTGTCGTCCTTTTTGTCCCTGAACTTCTTGCTCTCTTTGTAAACAACCACCATCATGTTCGCCCTAGTCGATTGCAATAACTTCTATGTCTCCTGCGAGCGGGTGTTCAATCCGGGGCTGAATGGGCGGCCGGTGGTGGTGCTTTCCAACAACGATGGCTGCTTTATCGCCCGCTCCAACGAGGCCAAGGCGCTCGGCCTGCCGATGGGCAGCCCGGCGTTCAAGTTCCGCAAGACGCTCGAAGCGCACCGGGTGGCGCTCTATTCGGCCAACTTCGCGCTTTACGGCGACATGTCGTCGCGGGTGATGAACACGCTGGCCGCGCTTGCGCCGTCGATGGAGGTCTACTCGATTGACGAGGCGTTTCTCGACATGACGGGCTTCGAGCGGATCGGTCTCGAAACCTATGTGCGATCTATACGGCGCATAGTCCGGCGCGACACCGGCATTCCGGTCAGCATCGGCCTGGCGCCGACCAAGACGCTCGCCAAGCTCGCCAATCGCATGGCAAAGAAAAATCCCGTGTATGAAGGGGTCTGCATCCTGCCCGACCGGGAGGCGGCACGCCGGGCGATGGGGTCGATGGAGGTGGGCGATGTGTGGGGCATCGGGCGGCGGCACACGGAGTTCCTGAACCTCAACGGCGTGCGGACGGCGCTCGATCTGGCCGATGCGCCGCCCGCGTGGGTGCGCCGCCACCTGCACATCACCGGGGCGCGGGTGCAGGCGGAGCTGAACGGCGACTCCTGCCTGCCGCTCGAACTGGTGCGCCCGCCGAAGCAGAGTATCTGCACCTCGCGCTCCTTCGGCAGCGCCGTCACGGACGAAGCCGCGCTTGGCCAGGCGGTGGCGCACTTCGCCACCAAATGCGCACTGAAGCTGCGCGGCGAAGGGGAGCTGGCCTCGCTCGTCACGGTGTTCATCTGCACCAGCCCCTTCGAAGAGAAGCATCTGCGCTATTACGGAACCCGCACGGCCTCGCTGCCGCAGGCCACGCAGGACACTCTCGCCATCGTCCGCGCCGCCGAGGCCGTGCTTGGCGACATTTTCCGCCACGGCCTGCCCTACAAAAAAGCCGGAGTGATTCTCGGCGGCCTCGCTCCCGTCGCCGCCGCCGAACCGCGCCAGACATCGCTCTTCGACCCGGAGCCGCTGCAAGTGCAGGAAACATCCTCGAAGCTCATGCAGGCGCTCGACGCCGTCAACTCCCGCTACGGCCAGGGCACGCTGCGCATCGCCGCCGACACCCGCACAGGCTGGAAGCAGCGCCAGGAAAAGCTCTCCCCGCACTACACGACGAGCTGGGAGGATATAATTGAGGTACGAGTTGATAATGGATAATGGATAATGGATAATGGAGAAGAGGGCGGATTCGTTGGTCGGATGCAGGATCGTCACGGAATCCGGTTTGTTGTCTCCATCGTTTTTGGCGACATTGTATGCGCAGTTTCAGTCAGCGATTGCAGAGGCGGGGCGTCAGGAGTTGGCCTTTTGCGGTTGAAATGTCAAACGTTCATGAGTTCAATGCAAGGGAAGGCGGCGGATACGGTGGTGGTTCTGGATTTCGAGACGACGGGGCTCTCGCCGGAGCATGGTGATCGGGCGATCGAGATCGGGGCGGTGCTCGTGGAGCGCGGCGAGATTGCCGGGCGTTTCCAGCGGCTGATGAATCCCGGCTTCCGTATCAGTTCGTTTATCGAGCGCTATACCGGCATTACCAACGATATGCTCAAAGGCCAGCCGCGTTGCGAAGAGGTGATGGCCGAGTTTGCCGCCTTCATCGAGGGGCAGAATATCGTCGCGCACAATGCGGCGTTCGACCGCCGCTTTCTCGATTTCGAGCTGAAACGCACGAGCCGTACCTATGAGGGCGACTGTTGCTGCTCGCTGCTCGTGTCAAGACGCATCTATCAGGATGCGCCAAACCACAAGCTCCAGACGCTGGTTGCTCACGCGGGCATCGAGCCGGTCGGCAAGTATCACCGTGCGTTGGCCGATGCCGAGATGACGACGCAGTTGTGGCTTTCGATGATTGGCAGAATTCGACAGCACTACGGCATTCCGGTCGTCTCCTTCGAGCTGATGCGAGAACTCTCGAAGATCGACAAACTCTACACCCACCGCTATCTTGTCTCCCTCAGCGACAAGCAGAGCGATACCTGAGCTGCCATCGGAAGGTTTGCGCCCAGCACATTCCCTCCGTCCACTTCGTCCACTCAGTCCACAAAGTCCACTTTCTTCTTTAATTTTAGCGCCAATGGCTATCTTCAGAAAAGTGTGAGTCTGTACGGGCAACCCCATCGTTTCATCGCATGGATTCTGCGGATAAAGCAAAGAAGGATTTCTTCATCAGCTACACCGGGGCTGATCGGCAATGGGCTGAATGGGTCGCCTTTCAATTGAAGGAAGCAGGCTACACCTTGATTTTTCAAGCTTGGGATTTTCATGCTGGTGGGAATTTTATCTTTGAGATGCACCGTGCATCGAGAGAGACGACGCGAACCGTCGCGGTGCTGTCACCGAATTATCTCGATGCTCTGTTCACCCATCCGGAGTGGATCGCGGCATTCGCGCACGATCCGACAGGAACAGAGCGTTTGCTGATACCGATTCGGGTTGCCGATTTTGTGCCGGACGGAATGTTTACCGGAAAGATTTATATCGATCTGGTCGGATTGAAAGAGGAGGAAGCAAAAGCGAGGTTGCTCGATGAAATCGCAAAATCGATTCAGGGCGGCTCGATTCTTCCGTCAAGTCCGCCGATATTTCCTCAATCGGCAAAAAGTCCGGTGCAGAGTACAACACCAGCCCCACGTTTTCCCGGCACTTTGCCTGATCATTGCAACCTGCCGCATCGGAATCCGAATTTCTCCGGCAGGGAGAAGGTGTTGAGTGTACTTCTTCCGTATCCTGCTGAAATTCTTTACTTCTCAAAACGTTGAAACATGCCCAAAAAAAACGAAATGCGACAGACAGAAAGAGATGGGAAAAAAAACAGGCACTGGCTTGATCGGAAGCGTCTCACCATATATCCCCGCATCTTGCTGGTGCTCTTTCTTGTCATTAGCCTGGTATGGGTTTTGATGTCAAAAAATATGATTGACAGAACAGGGAAGCCTCTGGGTTGCGACTTTATACTATTCTGGGCAGCATCGCATCTGGCTTTGACAGGATATCCTCAAAACGTTTTCAATATTCCCTTACTATTCAAGGCTCAACAAATTGCTGTACCAGGATCGACAAGCGTAAACGCATGGTTTTACCCACCGTCGTTCTACCTTGTTGTTTTGCCTTTGGCGTTACTGCCTTACATAGCAGCATACTGGGTTTTCATGTTGTCAACGTTGAGCGCCTATCTTCTGGTGTTGCGTCGTATCGTAAGGGGGAACATCGAGATGTGGTGTTTGGTTGCTTTCTCCGGATTGTGGATAAACCTCATTCAAGGCCAGAACGCATTTCTGACCGCGGCAATCGGTGGGGCGGCATTACTCTGCGTTGACAGAAGGCCTGTCGTGGCTGGGTTATTCATCGGGCTGCTTGCCATCAAACCTCATCTTGCGATACTCTTTCCAGTGGCTTTGATCGCTATCGGCGCGTGGCGTACATTCTTTACTGCCGCCGTGACAGCGATCACGTTTACAGCTTTTGGTACGGCAGTTTTGGGGATTGGTGTGCTCAATGAATTTCTTGCGAATCTGAGCAAGGCGCGACTTTTTCTGGAAAACGGAAATGTCCCTTGGGCAAAAATGCCCTCTGTGTTTGCAGGTCTGCGTCTGCTTGGAGTTCCTGTCGTTGGGGCTTACGTTGTCCATATTGCCGTTGCAGTGCTGGCGGTGATCGCTGTATGGCGAGTGTGGCGCATATGCCAAGACGGACAATTGCGCGGCGCAGCCTTTATGTCAGCAACGTTTCTGGTCAGCCCATACGGATATGATTACGACCTGGCATGGTTAGCCTTTCCCATCGCATGGCTGGCAATGGTCGGCCTGCGTAACGGTTGGCTACGTGGCGAGCGAGAAGTGCTGGTCGCTGCCTGGTTGCTGCCGATGCTTATAACCCCGATAGCTACAGCTCTGTTGGTGCAGGTGGGGCCGATTGTCCTATGCGGCTTGTTGTGGATTACGCTACGTCGGGCGACAGCAGCATCGGTGACGGGGGCTTTGGCAACCGGAAGTTCCAGCACCAGTTGCATCGAGAGCGCTTCCTGACTGCTCGCAGATGGAGCGAACACCTTTGCCTGCTCCCGGTATCCGTGTTACAGCGCCAAAATCGTACGCAGGAGTCAACGCCGGGTGACGGTTTTTGCTACTCAAAAGGTGAGCCTGGTATTGCCATTGGCAGCTTGCGTTTTTTTACCGATGAAAGACTATCCATCCAACTAATCCCAACCCCAATCCACCCATGACCTCAACCCTAATTATCCTCCTGCTCGTCATCCTTATCGCCGCGCTTGGATTTCTGCTTCTGCGCAGTCAGCGGCAGGCTAGCGCACTTTCGGTGGAGAATGCGCGGTTGGTGGCGGAGGTGGCGCATGAGCGGGAGCGGGGGGCGTCCGTATCCGAGGCTCGGCGGGCGGATGAGGCTCGGTTGCAGGCGACGCTGGAGAATCTGGCGAACCGGATCGTGGAGGAGCGGGGCGCGGCGCTTTCGGAACAGCACCGGCAGCGGCTCGACGGACTCTTGGAGCCGTTCAGGTCGCAGCTCGATTCGTTCCGGCAGCGCGTTGATGAGGTGCATCGCAGCGACACGGAGCTGTCGGCGAGGCTGCTCGAACAGGTGCGGCAGCTTCAGGAGCTGAACCATCAGGTGAGCGACGAGGCCAACAACTTGGCGCGGGCCATCAAGGGCGAGAGCAAGAAGCAGGGGGACTGGGGCGAGCTGATCGTCGAAAGGCTGTTCGAGGCGTCGGGACTCGTGAAGGGGCGCGAATACACCGTGCAGGAGAGCGACCGCACCGACGATGGGCGGCTGGTGCGGCCCGACTTCATGGTGCACCTGCCGGGCGAGAAGGCGGTGGTGGTCGATGCCAAGGTGTCGCTGACCGCCTACGAGCGATGGTGCAGCGAGGAGCACGAGGCGCGGCGCAGCGAGGCGTTGCGGGAGCACGTGCAGTCGGTGCGGCGGCACGTGGCCGAGCTGGAGCGCAAGGACTACGCCGCGCTCCGGGGCAACCGTACGCTTGACTTCGTCATCATGTGCATCCCGCTCGAACCGGCCTACCAGGCGGCGATGCAGGCCGATCCGACGCTTTTTTACGACCTGGCGGGGCGGAACGTCGTCGTCACCGGCCCGGCGACGCTCATGATTACGTTGCGCCTCATCGCGCAAATCTGGCGGCGCGAAAACGAAAACCGCAACGCCGAACTGATCGCCGACAAAGCGGGCCGCATCTACGACCAGGTGGTGCTCGTCGCCGAAGCGATGAGCGACGCCCGCCGCAAGCTCTCCGGCGTCTCGGAGAGCTTCGACCTCGCCATGAAACGCCTCACCGAAGGCCGCGGCAACCTCGCCGGAAGAGCCGAGGAAATCCGTCGCCTGGGCGCAAAAGTTTCGAAAAAGCTGCCGTCTGAGATGGCCGCGCTGGAAGAGGGCGAAGAGGCGTAGGGGCGGCTCTTGTGGCCGCCCGGACCAATCCGTCGATTCTATTCACCCTGTTGTCCTTGCAGTCCTTGAAGTCCTTTGATCGACTAACACGGACTCTCACGGACACAATGGACGATGTGGACAGGGGAGTGCTGTTCTGTTACAGTGCCCTTGCTCTTTTGATCTGCTCTTCGACTGACTTGAACGAGCAGCTTCCGGTGGTTTTCTTGGAGTTGACGCTGGCGTCGGGTTTCAGGTCGTCGTAGATGGTTTCGTCGAACGCTTCGGAGAAGGTTCGGTACTCGTCGAGGCTGATCGTCGGTAACGTCTTGCCCTGTTCGATGGCGTAGGCCACGATTTTGCCGGTGATGCGGTGGGCGTCGCGGAAGGGAATCTGCTTTTTGACGAGGTACTCGGCGATTTCGGTGGCGAGGCTCAGATCTTCGGCGGTCAGCCTAGCCAGGCGCTCCTCGTTGAGCCAGGTCTTTTCGATCATCCGGCGGAAGACCGAGAGGCACCCCGCGGTGGTTTCGGCGGTGTCGAAGAGCGGCGGCTTGTCCTCCTGCATGTCGCGGTTGTAGGAGAGCGGCAAGCCCTTCATGATGGTGAGCAGGTTCATCAGGTTGCCGTAGACGCGCCCGGTCTTGCCGCGCACCAGCTCGGCGATGTCGGCGTTCTTCTTCTGCGGCATGATCGACGAGCCGGTCGCGAAGGCGTCACTGATCGAGAGGTAGTTGAACTCCGCCGAACTCCAGAGAATCACATCCTCCGAGAAACGCGACAGATGCATCATGATCATCGAACAGGCCGAAACGAACTCGATTACCAGGTCGCGGTCGCTCACCGCGTCGATGCTGTTGGTGAAGACGCCATCAAACTCCAGCAACTCCGCCGAACATACGGGGTCGAGCGGCAGGGTGCTGCCCGCGAACGCCGCCGCGCCGAGCGGCGAGATGTTCGCCCGCTTGCGCAGGTCGGCGAGGCGCTGGGCATCTCGCCCGAACATCGAGTGCCACGCCATGTAGTAGTGGCCTGCGGAGATCGGCTGGGCGCGCTGCAAATGCGTGTAACCAAACATGATCGTGTGCGTGTACTGCTCCCCCTTGTCGAGCAGCGTGGACTGCATCTCTTTGAGAAGGCTGGAGATACGGTCGATGTTCCGGCGCAGGTAGAGCCGTGTGTCGGTCGCCACCTGGTCGTTGCGGCTGCGCCCGGAGTGCAGCTTGCCCGCCGCCGGACCGATCAGCTCCTTCAGCCGGTTCTCGATCACCGTATGAATATCCTCATCCTCCCAGACCGGCACCAAAGCGCCCGACTCGATCTCCTTTTCGACCGCCTTCAGCCCGGCGACGATCTGCCCGGCTTCCTCCGGCGAGATAATGCCCTGCTCGCCAAGCATGGTCGCATGAGCTATAGAGCCTTGTATATCCTCGCGATAGAGCAGCCCGTCCACATGCACCGACGAGGAGAACTTCAGCGCCTCCCGGTCAAACGGTTCCGAAAAACGGCTCTGCCACAAGAGTTCTTTCTGATTGGACTGGTCGGACATGGTAACGTAACGCTATGAGATTGGTGGGGCGGAATGGCCCGTGAAAATGATTTCGGGAAGATAAGGAACATAATTGATAATGGATAATTGACAATTGAGAATGGGGGAGAGGCCGGGAGGCGCATGGCGTACGCCAGTGTTGGCATTTCTTTCTAGGGGCAGGCCTCGCGCCTGCCCTCTTTGGTGGACAACGTAGACGTTGTGGACTTTCTGGACAAATTCACGGAGTGTATTGTAATTATATAAAGAACTCTACAAAGCAAAGTATTTGCGTATTTCCGAAAAATCTTTTGCTTAGCCATGCGAGAAAAAGAGCGTATTGCCTATATTGTATTTGGCATTTCCCAAACCCGCAATTACGCCGCTAATGAACCAGGTTCCACCGCTTCGCCTGACGCCCGATGGGGCGCAACTGCTTGCAAACCGTGAGCTGCTGCGCCTGTCGAAAGAGCTTTCGGAGGTCTATGCGAGCAAGGAGAAGCTCGTCATCGACGAGTTTTTGCAGGTTATCGGCGCGATGCTCTGGAACTCGCTCGATGCCGAAGAAGCGATGCGGCAGGCGAAGCGCAACGCGGGGCAGGGTGTGCTGCCCGTCATCATCGAGAGCGACGAGTCGGCGGTGCATCAGTTGCCGTGGGAGACGCTCTGCCACCCGGAGTTCGGCTTTATCGGACGGCACGAAGGTTTCACGCTCTCTCGCTCGATTCCGTCGAACGGCGCCTGGCTGCCGCCTGTGGAGGCGGGGCCGTTGCGGGTTCTGCTGTTCACCTCGCTGCCCGACGATCTCGATAAGGATGACCAGCTCCAGATCGAGGAGGAGCAGGCGCAGGTGCTTGAAGTGCTTGGCCCGTGGCGTCAGAGCGGGCATGTGGTGCTTGAAATGCCCGACGACGGGCGGTTTAGCGTGTTCAAAACCATGCTCAGGGAGTTCAAGCCGCATCTGGCGTGGCTGAGCGGCCACGGCGCGTTCAGGAAAAACCTGCACGATGGCGTGGGAACAGGCTATTTTCTGTTCGAGGGTGAGGATGATGGCATGGGCGCGCTGGTCGATGAAGTCGCGCTGGCCGAGGCTTTTTCAGGCACTGCCGTTCAGGCGCTGATTCTTTCGGCCTGCCAGTCGGGCAAAGCGGTTTCGACGAACCTGAACAACGGCCTGATGTTCACCCTTTCCGCCAAGGGAGTGCCGCATGTCGTCGCCATGCGCGAATCGATCTATGACCAAGCGGGTATTCAGTTTGCACGAGCCTTTTTTACGGCTCTTCTGGTTGAAAATGGTTCATTAGCCGTTGCGCTGCAACAGGGGCGCTCGGCCATCCGCAGACCTTTCGAGCATGAAGAACGCTTCAGGCACAGCCCGCTTGCCGGACTTTCGTTCGGCCAGTGGTGCTTGCCAGCCTTGTTGAGCCATGAGCATAGCCGCCCGCTGATCGACTGGCGCTTTACGCCGAAAGCGATGCGCGAGAAGAACCTGCTGAACGAAAGCCTGAACGACATCACTTTTCCGAAAAGGTTCATTGGCCGCCGTCGTGAGCTGAGAGCCTTGCAGCGGAGCTTGCGCGATGGCTCGATAAGGGCGCTTTTGGTAACCGGAGCTGGTGGCATGGGCAAGACCGCGCTGGCTGGCAAGCTGACCCGTACCCTTGAACAGGACGGCTACGAGGTGTTCGGTTTTTCGGCGCGAGAAGGCAGGGATTGGAAGCAAAGCATCTTGCAGATGGAGCTTGCTTTGGACGAACCGTTTTCCAGGAAATACTCTTCCATCAACCTGAAAGATGATCCGGCTAAACAGGCTTCGTTGCTCCTGAAGCTCTTGCTCATGCAGTACGGCAAAAAAATGGCGCTGCTGTTTGACAACCTTGAATCGGTGCAGGATCCGGCCACTCGCACACTGACCGACGCGGAGCTGAAGGCGTGGATCGATGCCGCTTGCGCCTTGCAGCAGGAGGGCTTGCGCGTGGTGCTCACCTCGCGCTGGTTGCTGCCCGACTGGCATTTCGCTGAACAATCGCTCGGCAAACCGGTCTGGCGCGACTTCCTCGCTGTTGTTCAGCAGATGAAGTTGCCTCAAAATATACTTGGCAATTACGTGCGCTTGCGCCGGATTTTTGATGTGCTTGGCGGCAACTTCCGGGCGGTCGAGTTTTTTGCAGGCGCTATCAGAAAGATGAATTCCGGAGAGGAAGAGGCGTTTCTTGAAACGCTCGATGGTGTGCAGGAGGAGATTCAGGCCGACATGGCGCTCGATAAAATCTGGCAGTACCGGAGCGAAGATGAACGAGAAGTGCTTCGGCGGATGACGGCCTATCAGGTTCCGGTATCGCTTGACGGCGTTGGCAAAATCGCCCAGCCGGAACTGCCGGTGTACGAACAGGCACTGCATGAACTGCTCTCGGTTTCGCTGGTCGAACGGTATGGGAACGCGACGCGGAAAGCTGAGGAGTATCTAGTGGCCCCGCTGGTGCGGAGCTGGCTGGAAAAACAGGGCATAGCCAAACCCGAACAGGAGCTGCTGCAACGAGCCGCCGCGTATCACCGGTGGCTGCTGGACAATGAACGCCGGACAGTCGATCAGGCGATGATTACCCATGCGGCGCTCATGGCTGCGGAACAGCATGAAGATGCCCACCGCATCGCGCTTGACTGGATTGTCGGTTCGATGAATATGGCCGGTCTGTACTACTCGTTGCTCGATAACTGGCTGCTGCCCGCATGTTCTTCTTCCGATCAATGGATTTTGTCCGAAGCGCTGAACCAGACCGGAAAACAGTATCACCACCTCGCCGACTATGACACCGCCCTCGACTACCTCAAACGCTCGCTCAAAATAAGGCAGGAAATCGGCGACAAGTCCGGTGAAGGCACAACGCTGAACAATATCTCGCAGATTTTTAAAGCGCGAGGCGACTATGACACAGCCCTCGACTACCTCAAACGCTCGCTCAAAATTCAGCAGGAAATCGGCGACAAGTCCGGTGAAGGCACAACGCTGAACAATATCTCGCAGATTTTTAAAGCGCGAGGCGACTATGACACGGCGCTGGAGTACCTGAAGCGCTCGTTGAAGATAATACAGGAGATTGGTGACAAAGCACATGAAGCAGGATCGCTGAACAATATCTCAGCGCTCTATCATGCGCGAGGCGACTATGACACCGCCCTCGACTACCTCAAACGCTCGCTCAAAATTCAGCAGGAAATCGGCGACAAGTCTGGAGAAGGCACCACCCTCAACAATATTGCAGGATTTTATCATGCGCGAGGCGACTATGACACCGCCCTCGACTACCTCAAACGCTCGCTCAAAATTCAGCAGGAAATTGGCGACAAGTCCGGCGAAGGCGCAACGCTGAACAATATCTCAGCGCTCTATCATGCGCGAGGCGACTATGACACCGCGCTCGGCTACCTCAAGCGCTCGTTGACGATAAGCCAGGAAATCGGCGACAAGTCTGGCGAAGGCACAACGCTTGGCAACATTGCGACAAATTATCATGCGCGAGGCGACTATGACACCGCCCTCGACTACCTCAAACGCTCGCTCAAAATTCAGCAGGAAATCGGCGACAAGTCCGGTGAAGGTGCCACCCTCAACAATATCTCGCAGATTTATGATGCGCGAGGCGATTATGACACCGCCCTCGACTACCTCAAACGCTCGCTCAAAATTCAGCAGGAAATCGGCGACAAGTCCGGTGAAGGCACCACCCTCAACAATATCTCAGCGCTCTATCATGCGCGAGGCGACTATGACACCGCCCTCGACTACCTCAAACGCTCGCTCAAAATAAGGCAGGAAATCGGCGACAAGTCCGGTGAAGGCACCACCCTCAACAATATCTCGCAGATTTTTAAAGCGCGAGGCGACTATGACACCGCCCTCGACTACCTCAAACGCTCGCTCAAAATAAGGCAGGAAATCGGCGACAAGTCAGGGTTATGCTATACGCTGTTCAATATGGGGCATATCCATTGGCAGAATGATGAACAACAAGATGCTGTTGTTGCATGGTTCACCGTTTACCGGATTGCCAAAGCCATCAATCTGGCTGAAGTTTTGCAGGCGCTCGAATCGCTTGCCGCTCAGCTTGGCCTTGAGGGTGGACTCGATGGATGGGAGCAGTTGTCGCGGCAGATGGGTGAAAACATGGGAGGAACGGAATCATGAGCGAAGAACCGGAGGAGATTCTCGGCTCGTCTTCGCCGGGAGCGCCGAGCGCCTGCTCGGCCATTCACTATAAGAACGATGGAGGAGCAAAATCATGAGCGAAGAACCGGAGGAGATTCTCGGTTCGTCTTCGCCGTCAACGGCGGATGAGGAGCTTGAGAAGGGGCTGGTGGCGGCGATGATCGGGCAGCCGAAATTGCTCGATGAGCTGGCAAAGCAGATGGTGACGCTGTGCCTCGCGATTCCGGGCCTCTTCGCCACCGTGCTGAAGCTCACCGGCGGCGACGAAGCCGTGTTGCCCGTGAGCTGCCTCGTCTTCTGGGCGTTTGGCTGCTGGCTCGTGGCGCTCCTCCTCAGCCTCGCGAGCCTCGTGCCCGTCACGCGCAAGGTTGACCGGCAGGTGGTGCGCCGCGCCCAACCCGCCACGAAAGGGCAGTCGCTGAGCATCGAGGAGTTCTTCACGCAGAGCGCGAAATACAAGCGCCGCCTCCTCGTCGCCGCCGCGCTCCTCTGCTTCGCCGGAATCGCGCTGGCCGCGGCAAGCGTGTTCGGGGCACGGTAATGAACGGTATCATCTAAACTTGGCTACAATGTCCCGGCGTCTGTCATTCTGAGGAGGCTTGCCGATGAAGAATCCATCTTCAAAGCGTTGTCTCTCGGTGTTGGAGTGGATTCTTCATTGCGTTTCACTCCATTCAGAATGACAGAGAAAATCCACATTCCACTTTTATCCACTGACTATCATGGCAACCGAAACCCAGGTAAGAAAGAAAATCCGCTGCTGCAAATGCGGGGAAATCTTCTCGTTGCTCATCGACACGGCAGGGGAGCCGGTAATTTCGGTGCGATGCCTCTACTGCGACGCCGCGCTGATTATCGATCTTCGAAAATATCCCACAACCGAAACCGAAGTTATGCGAGCCGCCGGTGACGAAAGCCCGAAGACACTGGCCGTCTACGTGTTGCCAGAGGTGCTGGAGACGAGCGATAATGGATAGTTGATAAGAGCAGTTATTTATTAGTGATAACAATTATACGCTCTTAACATTATCAATGGTACATTATCCACTATCCATTGTTCTTACGCTGCCACCCACTGCACGGCGCTGTCAACACTTTCAAACAGGTCGATGCTGCGGGAGCCGGTTTTTTCTTCGTCGCTGAAAAGACCGTTGATGGCGCTGTGGATGCCGTTTTGCAGCACGATGGCAACTTTGCTTTTTCTTTTACCCGGCTTGTCGAGTTCGCCTATAATCGGTATCACCGATGAAATGGTCGAGAGCGGGAGGCTCGCTTCGTCGTTTTGCCTGAAAATCCAGATGCGGTTCTTGCGCTCGTATCCGGGCAGCGCGGCTATCCGCAGGAACGCTTCGAGAATCTTCGAAAAGCTGACGCCGCCGTTGAACGTTACCGTGATATAGGCCTCTTCGTTGATGATGGTGTACATAGTTGTCTTCCGTTCGCCGTTGTGAGTTGCTCGATGGAGGTCGTCGTGATCGACTAACCGCTCCGGTAGTATTTAGTCAAATAACATGCCAAACGGTAAGATTTGTGTCCTCAGCACAACTCTATCGTCCGTAAATCCTTATCAAAAAGTCAGTTACAAAAGTTTTCCCGATCATTATCGGTAGATCGATCCGGTGTTGAAAAGCTACATTCTTGTCGATATGTCGATCAGTGCTGGGGAAAAAGACATTATGGTGGGAAAATCCGTGAGTTCATAGGTGGTGCGAGCGGCGTCCAAACAAAAAAAAGGGCGCACACACAGGTACGCCCATACAGTTCAGTTATCCGTCAACTTTCAGAACATCACCGCCGAGGCTTTTGCTGCCTGGGCGAGGAAGCGTTCCATCCAGTCGGGGCCAGAGTGTTTTTCGGCGAGCGCTACGGCGATGTGCCTGGGTTCGACGCCCATCTCGCGGTTGCGTCCGAGGCCCTGCACGCATGACGGGCAGTTGG
>JAAXWU010000125.1 GCA_013334855.1 Chlorobaculum sp.
GCCCAGGCCGGAAGCCAGAAGATCGCGCTCGCCTCGCTGCTCGTTTTCTTCGGCCTCGGCCTCCTGATCCTCACCGGCGTCAGAACCCGCGCCACTGCCGAAGTCGCGCCAGAGGGAGCGCCGGAGATGGCTCGAATCGAGTGACGGCGAGGTCATCAAATACATTCAAAGGATCTGACAGATGAACGATGGATCGATGCCGAAAAGCGCCGGAAAAGAGGGCGGCTGCGTGGAGTGCCGCACGATGAGCTGCTACCGGAAAGAGCATCGCCTGCCGGACGGGTGTCTCTCCGAGGCAGTCGGCAGGGAGCAGCTCGACCAGTGCCTCGACCTCTACCGTGGCGACGGCATCGACGCCAGGATCGCCAGAGCCGCCGCTGAGGTCGAGGGACTATACTACGGAAAGCTGACCCGTGTCGAAGAGACCGTCGCCTTTGCCCGTCGGATAGGAGCGCGAACCATCGGCCTTGCCATCTGCGTCGGGCTGGCCGGAGAGGCCCGCATTTTCGCGAAGATACTCGAAGCGAACGGATTCGAGCCGTTCTCGGCGCTTTGCAAGGCGGGCGCGGTGGATAAAAGCGAAATCGGCATTGACGAAGAGCTGAAAATCACGCCGGGTTGCCATGAATCGCTCTGCAACCCGGTGCTTCAGGCCCGCTTCATGAACGAAAAGCCGACCGACCTGAACGTCGTCATCGGCCTCTGCGTCGGCCACGACAGCCTGTTCGCCAAACACTCCGACGCTCCGGTCACGACGCTCATCGTCAAGGATCGGGTGCTCGGCCACAACCCGGCCGCCGCGCTTTACACCTCCGGCACCTACTACAAACGTCTGATGGAGCCGGGACGCGAGCTTTAAAAGCTGATCAGATGAGTACTTGACAACGTTCTCGTGAAAGGCGATTTTTCGATGCGGGAGTAAAACGTGAGATGGACGATTTCTTGCAACCTCGCTTCGGTACGGGAAGGTCTACGAATTGTCGCCGGTTGCGGCATAAAAATTCGCAAAAAAACCCTCCTTGTAAATTCCCTGTTCCCGGATCGTTCGGGCTACTTTTTCTGTTTCTCTGGCTGGTAGCCGTTTCTGCGTCGGGGACAATCCTTCAACCATTTCTGACAGACCTCAATCATGAAAAAACCTTTGTTTCTTTTGCTGACCCTCGCCCTGCTTTCGCTTCATCTGCCAGCGGAGTCACGGAACGTCATGGCCGCCGAGCCGGAGAAGGTCGAGATTCCCGCCGGTTCCGGCGCTATCACCGTCAAGATTACCGGCCTGCGTAGCGCCAACGGCAATCTTTCAGTGGCGCTCTTCAACGTGAAAAAGGGATTTCCCGGAAAGTTCGAACTCGCCATCAGGAAAACCCTCGTTCCGGCGGCAGGCGCGGAGCATGTGGTGGTTTTCAGTGATGTTCCGTATGGCATTTATGCGGTTGCCGTGCGTCACGACGAGAACGCCAATGGCAAGCTCGACACCAATTTCCTCGGAATGCCGAAGGAGGGGGTCGGCACGTCGAACAATCCCAAATCGAAATTCGGTCCGCCATCGTTCGACGCCGCCGCCTTCACGCTCGACCGTAGCGCGATGGAGCTGGTCGTCAATCTCCGCTATCTCTGAAAATTCCACCAGTTACGTGACTTATGGGCCATATCGAGGCGATCTGCATCAGCGTTGAAAAAGGGACGCTCAAGCTGCCGGTTCCGTCAGCGGAGCTTCGGGCGGCCTGGGGAATCCGTTCGAGCCGGTGGTGCTCTTTCTTGCCGTGATGACGATGTTCGTCGATCTCGCCGAGGAGATCGCGGCGGACGCGCACGACGTCGAGGGCGACCGTCAGAGCGGCTCCCGCTCGCTCGCCGTCGTGCGCGGCTCTGACAAGGCGATGCGCATCGCCGCCGCCGTTTTTGCGCTGGTGATCGCGGGAAGCGCCGCTCCGTTCGTTGCCGGATGGTTCGGCTGGCCGTACCTGCCGCCGATCATCGCCTTCGACGCCGTCGTCGCCTGCTCAGTCTGGCGACTGCTCGACCCCCGGACGCCCCGGAAGCTCCGCTACATCCGCCGCATCTACCTCGCCGGAACCGCCATGCTGCTCGCTCTGATTGGCATCAGGCTCGCCGCGGGGTGACGAAATTTGCTGGATTTTTCAGCACTCCGCCTCGCTGATTCGTGCAGCGCGAGAGCGGAAAATGCTGCAAAAACTGGTATGTTTATACAGAACAAGCACAAGCCGTGTCGCTCGCTGAAAAATCCCCAAACCTTGCAATGGCATGACAAGCACCAATTCGATCCAGAAAGCGCTGCAAGCGTTTGCCGCCGCCGTTACGGAGAAGATGAGCCAGCTCACGCCGGGCGAGCCGGTGGAGCAGCTTCGCGCTCCGTTCGAGAATCTCATGGCGGGCGTGGCCGATGCGCTTGGCTGGAAGGTGCTCTGCACGGGCGAAACGCCACTGCCTGACCGGCTCGGTCGGCCCGATTACGCCATCCACCGCAATCAGTCGCTGACCGGATACGTCGAACTCAAGGCCCCCGACGCGGGCGTGAAATACAAAGGCTTCAATAAGCGCAATCGCGAGCAGTTCAGGCGCTTCTCGGCGATGCCGAACATGATTTACACGGACGGCAACGAGTGGGCGTTGTATCGCAACGGCGAGCTGACGGACAGGATCGTGCGGCTTTCGGGCGATGTTTCGACGGATGGCGCGAGCGCCGTCGCCGCAGAGGATGCGGCTGGCATCGAGCGGCTGCTGCGCGAATTCCTGCTTTGGAAGCCGTTCATCCCGCCCGGGCGCAAGGGCACGATTAACCTCAAGGGCTTCGCCGACCTGCTCGCGCCGCTGACGCGCATGTTGCGCGACGACGTGACCGACGCGCTCAGGGACGCCGAGTCGCCGCTCGTGCATCTTGCGCGAGACTGGCGGCAACTGCTCTTCCCCGGCGCGTCCGACGAGCAGTTCGCCGATGCGTACGCTCTTAAGCTTCTGAACTGACAAAAAGGCGACAATCTGTTTCTGAAGGCAACTTGGCAAGAACGATTTATAACGCATAATCTGTTAAGATCAAAGAGATTATGGCATTAGATCATACAGCAAAAACTGACGTCACAATCCGTTCATGATCACTATATTGAGCGTAAAATAAACCTTAGTTCCTGTGTATGAATCTTCTGACCTCTCTGGAAATCTGTTCGGGTGCCGGCGGCCAGGCTTTGGGTATGGAACAAGCCGGATTTCATCATGTCGGCTTGGTCGAGATCGAGCCATCCGCATGTCAAACTCTGCGTGTTAACCGCCCGGAATGGAATGTGATAGAGGGAGATATCCACAATTTTGACGGCGCAAAGTTCAGAGGTATCGATCTGCTTGCAGGCGGGGTGCCGTGTCCACCTTTTTCGCGAGCTGGCAAACAGCTTGGTGGTGATGATGAAAGAGACCTTTTCCCGCAAGCTATTCGCTTGATCGATGAATGCCGACCTCAGGCAGTGATGCTTGAAAATGTCCGAGGGTTGCTCGATGCTGTTTTTGAGGACTACCGTACCAAGGTGGAACTGCAACTAAAAAAACTTGGCTACAAGCCCGGATGGAAACTTTTAAATGCTTCGGATTTTGGCGTTTCCCAGCTCCGTCCGAGAGTGGTTTTCATCGGTATTAAAAACGAGATAGCAGAACGGTTTTCCTGGCCTGAGCCATTCCAGAATGAACCGCTGACTGTCGGAGAACTTCTCTTTGACTTAATGGGTGAAAAAGAATGGATTGGTGCTGAAGCCTGGCGAAATCAGGCCAACAGCATCGCCCCTACACTTGTTGGCGGATCAAAAAAACATGGCGGCCCTGATCTTGGCCCAACCCGTGCCAAACGTGCATGGGCGGCCCTTGGAGTCGATGGACATGGTCTATGGGATGAAGCCCCCTGTCGAGATTTTTCAGGTATGCCCAGATTGACTCCCAGAATGACAGCCAGAATCCAGGGGTTTCCCGATTCATGGAAATTTTCAGGCAAGAAAACCGCCGCATATCGCCAAATAGGGAACGCATTTCCACCGCCAGTAGCCAAAGCAGTAGCCAATCAGATTCTCGCGGCTCTTTCAGGAAAACGAATCTATAAAGTCGCATGATCCCCACTCCCGTTATATTTGCAGAAGCTCGAAGGGCATATCACCTTGACCTGTTGAAAACAGTTCTGACTGTCGATTCCAAAGGGGTGCCAAGCAATGCGGACAAGGACAATAAAGCAAGTGTCAGAATTGCGGCTGGAATCGCTGAACTTCTGAAAGCGGAAACTCAATGCGAGCGTCTCGCCGGACAAACCTCAGGCAATAAATTCGAGGATGCTTGCGCCTCATTCGTCAAAGCAACGTTTCTCAAACTCGCTCACCTGAGACCTGGCAAGTGGGACATTCATCAGGTTACTGGCAGAAACCGTCTGGAGATCGCCAGATACGAACAGTATGCTCATCTTATAGCGCTCGACGAAGCAGCAAAAGGAAACCCTGCATTGGCGGCGATGCTTGGCAGCGACTATACCATCACACCCGATGTTGTCGTCGTCCGGGATACTGAACCCGACGGCTTCATTAATTTCAATGAAAATCTTGTCGATCACAACGTGTCCAGATTCGCCAGTATTCGGAAGAAAAATGGTGGTAACGCATTACTTCATGCAAGCATTTCATGTAAATGGTCAATTCGGAGTGATCGCGCCCAGAATGCGCGTTCTGAGGCTTTGAATCTCATTAGAAACAGAAAAGGACGACTTCCCCATATCGTGGTAGTCACTGCTGAGCCTACTCCTTCAAGACTTGCTTCTATCGCTCTGGGCACTGGCGATATTGATTGTGTTTATCATTTCGCCCTTCAGGAGCTGCAAGAAACCGTTGCAAACCTGAATATGCCGGATGCTCTTGATATGCTCTCTATAATGGTTGAGGGTAAACGCTTGAAAGACATTTCCGATCTTTCACTTGATCTGGCCGTATAAGCCTCACCTATTACATCAATCGGCATCTCGAAAAAACCCAAATCGGCGCAAAGCTGCTCTGGGTGCACACCTACGGCGAGCACTACGTGCCGGATGGGCGGAAAAGCGGGCAGGTGCCGAGCGGCGCGGCGAGATGCACGATAGCCGTCCCCGGCGACGCCGACGGCTATCCCGAAACGTTCGAGTACATCGACGCCACCCGCACGCTCCGCGTCGGCAGCGGCGAGTTCGCGCCCGTTTCGCCAGAGGCGTTCGCCTTCGAGGTGTCGGGGCTGAAGGTGGTGCAGTCGTGGCTGAAGTACCGCATGAAAAAAGGCGCGGGCAAGAAGTCCTCGCCGCTCGACGACATCCGCCCGGAGCGCTGGACGAGCCAGTTCACCACCGAGCTGCTCGAACTCCTCTGGGTGCTCGAAGCCACCATCGACGGTTACGCCGAACAGGCGGCGCTCTTCGACGCCATCATCGCGAGCGACAGCTTCCGCGCCGACGAACTCCCCGCCGTCCCGGAGCAGATTCGCACTCCGAAAAAAGCCACCCCCACCACCAGCGACCTGTTCGATTTCGAGGATGAAGGTTGACAACGGAATCACTACATTCCAGAATATCCAGTAACCATCGAGCAGGAGGGGCTTTTCGGCTCAATCCGGCTCTATCCGTTATCAAAAAAATGAAGTACTCCGAAGCAAAGCAGGGCAGGGTTTTTGTCATCAGGCTTGAAGATGGTGACATTTTTCATGAGGAGATCGAGCGGTTCGCCAGGGAAAAAGGGATCGAGCGGGCGTACCTGAACGTGGTCGGCGGGGCGGACAAGGAGAGCTTGCTCGTCGTCGGGCCGGAGGAGAGCCGCGCCTATCCGGTCAATCCGATGGTGCACGAGCTGTACGACGCGCATGAGGTTGTCGGCACGGGCACGCTCTTCCCCGACGACGCGGGCAACCCCATCGTCCACCTGCACATGGCCTGTGGCC
>JAAXWU010000227.1 GCA_013334855.1 Chlorobaculum sp.
ATCCGGAACGATGGGGTGCAAGACCGGCAAGAGCATGGGAGATGAACCGGGAAGTGGTTCTGAATCCAGACAAAAAGTGATCAAATTTTTTTAAAAAAAAACGACATCTCTGTTGACATAAAGCGGTTCCGCTCGTCGCTGCCGACCGTCGATAGTCGTAGTAATGGCAGGCCGCATTTGGCCAGTACGGCATCCTTGAGGAGGTCGCGTTCGGCCTGACGTGTACCTTCGCGATGGAATGCGTATCCATCGACCTCGATGACAAGCACCGGACTTTTATCGATGTTACGGTAAATCACAAAATCGGCGTGGCTCCAGGGATGGGTTGCATAGGCGGCCTCTTCATGACTCAACCCGTCTGTCGTGCGCACGAGCATCGAAAGCGGAAACTGAAAAACAGCACCCAACCCCTGATTCGCCCTCTCCTGAAGTACCGCCTCTATGACGCATTGCACAAGGTTCTCGGAATCGTAGTGCGAAACCCGTTTTCCCTTCTTCAGCGCTTCCCGGCGCACGGCCGCGTAGTCGCGATAGAGAAGATCAAACACCGAACGAACCTTGCCGGGCAGAACCTCGCCATTGTTGTATCGGATGTAACGGAAAAGATCGGCGACATTGCCGCTCCCCTCAGCCATATCCTTTGACACGACCAGCCAGAGCCGCTCCTGCGCGCGGGATACCGCCACGTTCAGCAGATTCGGGTTATCGACGAACTCGTTGACGTCGTTCGCGACGGTCGATATGATGATGACCCGCTTCTCCCTGCCCTGATATTTATGCACCGTATCGATCTCGATCTCCTCCGAGCCGACAGTCGCCTGCATCCGGTTAGCCTGTTTCCTGAATGGCGAAACGATTCCGATGTCGTCTGGCTTGATCGATCTCAGTGCAGGCAGTACCTGCCGGGTGATTTCGTCGATCTGGCGCTGATTGATGGTGCCTCGCGCATGTCGCCCCTCGACCGTCACCGTCGCTTTGAGCACCTCCGGCTCGCCCCGGTCACGGGTCATGACCAGGAGTTCGCCTCCATAAAACTTCTGGTTGCAGAACTGGATGATTTTCGGATGGCACCGGTAATGCTCCCGCAGCAGCGTCTCCGGCATTTCGGGGAACGCCGCCCGCACGGCGGAGAGCAGGCTGTGCCGCTCGAAGCGGCAATGTTCCGGCACTTCGTATTGCAACGAAGCCTCGCTGGCTCGCTCTATATCCTGCCCGGTCAGGACGTTCGGCAACTGCATCGGATCACCCACGACGACGAGCTTCCGGGCGACGCCCATCGCCAGCACACCACTGAGCAGATCGACCTGACTCGCTTCGTCCACGATGACGCAATCGAACAGGTAACCGGAGTTCAGGGATGTGATGACCGAAAAGGTCGTGCTGAGAATGACGGGGTATTCATCGAGAAATGCTTTGGGCTGCCGCTTGAGATCGTCCAGAGTGAAGAGTTTCCGCGCCCGATTGTTGTAGCGGGAGGCAAGACGGTGCTTGAGAAGTTGCACAGAAAGCTCCGTCAGCCGTTCCAGACGCTCCTCGAAACGGAATCCCGCGAGCGACGATTCGAGCGTTTTCCGCCGCGCCTCCATATCGGCAATTGCGCGAAGGTAGTATGCCTTCTGCAACAGCGGAATGCGCTCCTCGACGCTGAGGCCGAACAAGGCGCGTCCCGCCAGGCCAAGCCGGAAGAGAAGGCGAATTTTCTCCAGAATACCGCCTCTGATACCTGAAACGCCGTCGGAAGCCGATGGCAATGGCCCGCTTGCCTTTGGCCCGCGCCTGGCCTCCTCTTCACAGATGTGCCAGGCTTTCAGCAGCTTTTTCGCGGAGGATTTCGGTTGAAACGCCCT
>JAAXWU010000126.1:0-3023 GCA_013334855.1 Chlorobaculum sp.
ATTTTTGTCGGGGCGTTCGGTTATTTTATCGGATGGCGGATGAATAGCGGGACGGGAGGTAAAATGGGCGATGCCTTTACTATTATCAGGTCGTATTACGTAGATCCGGTCAATGCCGACAGCCTCCAGAGCGCCGGTGTTCGCGGCATGTTACAGTCGCTCGATCCCCACTCCATTTATCTCGAACCTGAGAAAGCGGCTCTCACCCAATCGACCTTCAACGGTAACTTCGAGGGGATCGGCATCGAGTTCGATGTCGTGCGCGATACCCTGCTCGTGGTGACACCTTTTGCGGGCGGACCGAGCGAATCGGCTGGCATCATGCCTGGCGACAGGATCATTGCGATCGACTCGAAGAATATCATCGGCATCAAGCCTTCGGCTGTGCTCGGCAAGCTCCGGGGTGAGCGGGGCACCAGAGTCGGTCTGAAGATATACCGTCCGTTGACTCACAGGACGATCGATTTCGTGGTCACGCGCAGCAAAATCTCCACATCGAGCATCGACGCGGCGTTTCTCGACGATGCGAGCACCGGTTACATCCGTATCAGTCAGTTCGTCGAAACCACGTCGAGCGAGTTTCACAATGCGTTGCAAAAGCTGCGTACGATGGGCATGAAGCGACTCATTGTCGATGTGCGCGGTAATCCGGGCGGCTATCTCGATCAGGCCGTGGCTGTTGCCGATGAGCTGCTTCCGGCGGGAAAGCTCATCGTCTCTACCAAAAGCCGTCATGGCGGCGATGACCAGATGAAGTACACGTCAACCTCTGGAGGAATTTTCGAGCAGGGCGAGGTGTGTATTCTGGTTGACCGGGGCAGCGCTTCGGCGGCGGAAATCCTTGCCGGTGCTTTGCAGGACAACCGGCGTGCGCTGCTGATCGGTGAATTGACCTTCGGCAAGGGACTTGTCCAGCGCCAGTTCAAGCTGCCCGATGAATCGGTTATCAGAATTACCGTTTCGAGATACTTCACGCCTTCGGGACGTCAGATTCAGCGGGAATATGATGAAGGACTCCAGGGACGCGAGCGTTATTACAAGGAGATGTTTACCCGGAATCTGCCCGGAAATTTCATGAAAAAGTACGGCGGTCTTCTGTACAAAGAGGGGCAGGATATTTCTGTTTACAGCACCGGCAGTCTGCTGAAAAATTCCTCGGCGGACAGCCTTCGCGCTATGCTGGCCAAGGCGGGAGGCATCATGCCCGATTACTGGGTTTTCGGCAGGTCATACAGCACTCTCTATCAGGAGCTTTACGCCAAAGGCGTGATCGAGGATATCGCCCTGAAGCTCATCGACGATGCCTCCGATCCCGTTCAGCAGTACCGTCGCTCGGCGACCTCGTTTCTTGACAGCTATCGCGTGCCGACCAATCTCGAAGCGCTGGTCAGAAAAGGGTGCGCGGACGCGAAGGTTCAGTTCGATCCGGCAGAGTTCAGCCGGGACAGAGCTATCATCGCCCTTGCGCTTAAAGCACGGATTGCACGGCACTTGTTCGGAACTGAAGAGCAGATCAGGGTGTTGATCCGTGAAGGCGATCCGGTCATGAAGGTTGCGCGCCATTTCATTGAAAAGCGGGCTTCATGAGCTGCCGGGGAGGAACGGTTTCCTGGACGGAAGGATCGCCGGTCACCATTTTATCATTACAACCAGCTTCTCTATGTCACTACTTGAAAAAATCAACAGTAACACCTGTGCGCTCAGGTTCCGAAACGACTGGCTGAAGATTTTCACCTGCCCGGTGCCTTCATCCAATTTTCTCTCCTTTGTCGGCGTGGCCACGATCGATGCGCCGCAGCATTCTGTGCTCAGCCTTCTGTACGACATCGAGTCGGCGACCGAGTGGGTGTGGAAAACCAGGGAGATGCGCGTGCTTCAGGAGCTTGCCGACGACAATGAGGGGCGGGTGGTCTATCAGGTGGTCAGCGCTCCGTGGCCCGTTTCGGATCGCGATATCGTCACTCGCTCGACGGCCTATATCGATCCCGAGACCTCGGAAGCTTTCGTCAATATTGAAAGCCTGCCAGATTTCATTCCTGAGCAAAACAATTGCGTAAGGGTGCGCAAGCTGGAGGGGGCGTGGAACATCCTGCCGCTTTCGGAAAACTCCTGCCGCGTGGTCTTCCGGCTGCACATCGAGCCTGCCGGTGAGATTCCCTCATGGCTGGCCAACATCGCCGTTATCGACACGCCGTATCATACGCTGAACAATATGCGCGATATGGTCAAACGCGAAAAATACCGTAATCCCGTCGGCGTTCCTTTAAAAGAGTCCAAAGAGGTGATCATCAGGAATTACAACGATTTCATTGTCCAGTAACATGCCGGGTCTCTGCCTATCATTACCACAACAGACAAGCCAATGGAAGTAGCAAGCGCCCTGGAGGGCAACTGGGAATTTCGGGTCGATCACAAGAACATCAAGATTTTTTCATCGAAGATCAGTGGTTCCCAGGTGCTGGGTTTCAAAGGAGAGACCGTGTTCGATGCCTCGCTGAAGAAGCTGATCAGCATCTTTCACGATTTTGGAAGCTATGGGAAATGGGTGCATCAGCTTGCGGAGATGGAGGTACTGCATCAGAGCGACGATCTCGACTATGTCGTTCGCCAGGTGCTCAACACGCCCTGGCCGCTTCCCAAGAGGGAGATGATTGTCCGCACCAGCCTGCACGCCTCCGAAGAGGGGGCGCTGGCTTTGACGATGACAGGTATTCCCGATTATCTCCCGTCGAGGCCGGATTTTCACCGCGTGCGTGACGCCAAAGGGGTCTGGATATTGATGCCGGTTGAGAAGGGCAAGGTGCATGTGACCTTCGTGATGCATCTCGATCCCGGCAGCGACATTCCGCCAGCGCTCAGCAATGCTGCGCTGTTCGAGGTTCCGTTCTACTCGCTGCTCAAGATGAGAACTCTTGCGCAGGATGCGTCATATAATCCGGCCTGGCCGTCGGTGGTGGACAATCACGTCACCATCATTGAAGATGGGCCAGGCAGGCATTGAGCAGCTTGTCCGGCCTGACCGG
>JAAXWU010000126.1:3123-5869 GCA_013334855.1 Chlorobaculum sp.
ACGAGCATTCCCGGATCGAGTCCATGCTCCCACATCAGGTTGGCGAGGTTCCGGCTCTCCGCATCATCACCAATGACGCCGATCAGGAGCGTTTCAGCGCCGAGCGAATGGATGTTGACCGCCACGTTGGCCGCTCCGCCGAGACGGCTGCTCTCGCTGGTGACGTCCACCACCGGCACCGGATATTCGGGTGAAATTCTCGATACGTGGCCGAAGATATATTTGTCGATCATCACGTCGCCGATAACGGCGATCTTCTTGTTTTTGAATGATCGGAATATCCGCTCGATGGTTTCCGGGGTCATGGTCTCTGCTTTGAAAATTGGCTTAACTAATATAAAAGAAAATAGTTCGGAGACTGCTGCATTGTTTGGTTTTATTTTTGCAGAATATTTTTATATTTAAAGCTATCCATTTTTAGAATTTATGTGACAGGTTCAACATGTTCGATAATCTCAGTGACAAACTTGAGCTGACCTTCAGAAAACTCGCCGGACAGGCGACGATCAACGAGGTCAATATCGGTATCGCCATGCGCGACATCAAACGTGCCCTCTTGAGCGCCGACGTCAACTACAGGGTCGCCAAGAAGCTTGTCGAGGATATTCGCGAGAAGTCTCTTGGCGAATCGGTCATCAAAAGCGTCTCACCGGCCCAGATGATCGTCAAGATCGTCAACGACGAGCTGACCGAGATCATGGGCGGCGAGAACAAACCGCTGAACCTGCCTCCGAAGAAAATTCCCGCCATCGTGATGGTTGCCGGTCTTCAGGGTTCCGGCAAGACCACCTTCTGCGCCAAGCTGGCCAAGCGCCTCAAGAAGAACGGAAAGAATCCCATCCTTGTTGCCGCTGACGTCTATCGTCCGGCTGCAATCGATCAGCTCAAGACCCTCGGCGAGCAGATCGGGGTGCCTGTATTCTCCGTCGATGAGCAGGACGCCATGAAAGCCGCGCTCGGTGGCCTCGAAGCCGCCCGTGAGGGTGCCAAAGATGTGGTGATCGTCGATACCGCTGGTCGCTTGCAGATCGACGAGGTGATGATGGCCGAGGCCGAGGCGCTCAAGAATCGCCTCAGCCCCGACGAACTGCTGTTTGTCGTCGATTCGATGATGGGCCAGGAGGCGGTCAACACCGCGAAGGCGTTCAACGACCGGCTCGATTTCGATGGCGTGGTGCTCACCAAGCTCGACGGCGATGCCCGCGGCGGCGCGGCGCTTTCGATCCGTCAGGTGGTCGAGAAGCCGATCAAGTTCATGAGCGTTGGCGAGAAGGTCGATGATCTCGATGTGTTCTACCCCGACCGCATGGCCCAGAGGATTCTCGGCATGGGCGATATCGTCAGCTTCGTCGAAAAGGCGCAGGAGACGCTCGACCTCGAAAAGACGATGCAGATGCAGTCGAAGCTCATGAAGAACGAGTTCGACCTCGATGACTTTTTCGACCAGCTCCAGCAGCTCAAGAAGATGGGTTCGATTCAGGGTCTCATCGAGATGGTGCCCGGCCTGAACAAGATGGTGCCAAAGCAGGATCTCGAAAACATCAACTTCAAGCCCATCGAAGCGATGATCTCCTCGATGACCAGAGAGGAGCGCAAGAAGCCGGAGATCATCAACGGCAGCCGCCGTCAGCGCATCGCTCGCGGCAGCGGTACGAAGGTGCAGGAGGTCAACATGCTGCTCAAGCAGTTCTCCGAAATGAAGAAGATGATGCGCTCGGTAAACCGCCTGACCCAGTCGGGCCGGAAGATCACCTCGCAGAATCTGGCGCTCGACAAGTTTTTGAAACGATAAATGAACAATGTCTCTTACAATAAATTAAACTCTTTACGCATTGGTTAAGATCAGATTGAAAAGAGCCGGAAGGAAAAAGATGCCTTTCTACCAGATCGTTGCCGCCGACGGGCGCGCACCGAGAGATGGCAAGTTTCTCGAAGTGGTCGGCCACTACAACCCGACCGCCAAGCCGCACGCCGTGACCATCGAGAAGGATCGCGTGGCTTACTGGCTGAACGTTGGTGCTCAGCCGACCGACACCGTCCACAGCCTCATCCGTGGCACCGGTCTGCTTCACGAGATGAACCTGAAGCGCCGTGGTTTCAGCGAGAGCGATATTGCCGCCCAGATGGAAGCGTGGCAGCAGAAAGAGGCCGAGCGCCGTCAGAAGCGTCTCAACGCCAAGCTACGCCGTCGCCAGGCCAAAAAGGCCGCCGAAGGCGCTGGTTCCGAAGGCTGAGGATCGGAAATCATCGAACCGGCTGAAACCTGAGTGGAACTGTTTCTGACAGGCATCGTCCTGAAGCCCAAAGGGCTGAAAGGCGAACTCAAGGTGAAGCCGGTGACCGACTTTCCGGAACGATTCCTCAAGCGCCGTGAGTATTACGTCGGCAAAACGCCCGAAGATGCCGTAGTTCGCAAGGTGCTGTCGGCGAAGCTGAATCAGGGTTTTGCCTGGCTGATGCTCGAAGGCGTCGGATCGCGTGAAGAGGCCGAGGCAATGGCTGGTTGTAACCTATATGTGCCCGGTAATGCCTTGGAGCCTATGCCGGATGGTCGAGCGTATATCCACGAGCTGATCGGTCTGGAGGCGTTCGACGAAGCGGAGGGTCGTGTTGGCAAAATCAGCGATGTGTTGCAGATGCCTGCTCACGACGTCTACGAAATCGATACCGGCAGTGGCAAAGTGCTCGTGCCGGCGGTGGAGGATTTTATTATTGAAACCGATCTCGATAAAGGGATCGTGACGTT
>JAAXWU010000127.1 GCA_013334855.1 Chlorobaculum sp.
TTTCTCAAAAGAAGTCCTCTGATGGGTCGTCAGAGGTGATAGTGCAGCCTCAATCAGCTGCATGAACAACAGCAAGTTACCAGCTTAAACTCGACCTGTTTTTGTCTGGCGGTTGGGGTCCACTTCAGTATTTGTTTGCGATGCGTTACAAATTTTTTACATTCATATAATGTATCGGCAGGAACATAAGGCATAATCACCTTTCCGCACAGCCAATGCCCCACGCAAGCGCACAGAAACAGATATGGAAAGAAAAACTGAGCAGAGAAGAGCAGATAAGCAAGTTGTTTGCCATTATTCATGACACTGTAAACTAAAACGATAGACATAAATGAATATCGATACAGATTTTAAAATGGAAAACTTGACACTTGTAAAGTACCTGAAGAGCGTTGATAGTCCTTTTCTCCCCAAGATTATTGAAGTTTATGGGGACGTCAAAGATATGTTAAATTCCAGAGTGCCACATATTTTCCCACATTACACACTTCATGATACAGGGCATTCTTTTAGAGTAATGGAGTATATGAGCAAGTTGGTTCACGATATAAAAATGCTAAGTGAACTTGAAATTACTCTAATGATTTATTCGGCTCTACTTCATGATATCGGAATGGCAATAAGTCAAGATGATATAAATTCTATCAAGAATGATTCGTTTTCGTTTTGTGAAGTTAAGTTTTCCGCAATGAAAAAAATCATGGGAGATGATGAGGATGTTGTATTACAGGAATATGTTAGGAGAATCCATGCTTCTTTGTCAGGTAAATATATTCGTGAAAAGTTTAAGGATAAATTGGTGATTCCAAAACTTACTACAATTGATTTTGCTAAAGAACTATCTTTGATTTGCGAAGCTCACACAGAAGATTATGATTGGATAAAAACAAAATTGAGAGTTAACGAAGTCAGAGGGGATTACTCATTTAATTCACAGTTTATTGCTGCCATACTTCGTTTGGCAGATGTTCTTGATATTGATGGAAACCGGACTCCATACAATTTATACAAGTTGATTTCTCCAAAAGGAAAAAGCGAAGAAGAGTGGAAACAGCATTTCATAATATCCAACAATGAGAAAATAGTTTTCAATGAAAAGACACAGCAGAAAAAACTTGTCTTTCATGGCAAAGCCAATAATGCCAGCATACATCGAAAAATTCTGTTGTATATTAGTTGGGTGAAAAATGAGTTAACCCATGCCACTGATTTAGTTAATGGTATGCTCAGTCAGTACAGTTTGGTATACGATACTAATCCAGAAATTAATATTCAGCCTGAAGGTTATACGTTTTCGGATTATAAAATGACTTTAGAGTTTAGAGCTATTAGTTCTTTGCTTATGGGTGAAAAGATTTACGGTAGTAAATCATTAGGTCTTCGAGAGCTAATTCAAAATTCTCTTGACTCTTGTAGGATAAGGCAAGAAATTGAAGAGGAAGTGATGGAGTTTGGACAAGATGCCTATCGACCAAAAATCAAAGTCATTTTAGATAAAAAAAGAAATTGTGTTATTATCAAGGACAACGGGACGGGTATGTCAATGGATATAATTAAAAAACATTTCTTAAACATTGGTGTTTCTTACTACAACTCAACAGATTTTTTGCTTAAAGATTTCCAATACAAACCAATCGGAAATTTTGGCATTGGCTTCCTCTCCTGCTTTATGCTGTCTGATGAAGTCAAAGTTATGACCAGACATTACAAGCAAAAGAATAAATTTCTGATTGAGCTTGAAAAAGGGGACGAATGGACTTCATTAACGGAAACGGAAGACGTTGGCTTTCATGGCACAGAAGTATATTTGAAATATACAAACTTCATTGAGGTTTTCGAAAACAAGATACAAAACCTAAAAGCCTTTTTAGAAGCATATTTTCTTACAGATGGAATTGATTTTGAATTGATTGATAAATATGAAGAAAAAATAATAAAAATTAACAATCCAATTATTCTATCCACTCCACTTGAAAAAGGACTTATTAAAATTGAACTCCAAGAATATCTCAAGGATATTGAGGGCTATGCTTTAATAAAAAACAAAAGTGATTTTATCAATAGCTTAGAAGATATTGATTTTCAGGGAACTCTTTATCGTTATAATGATGAAGAAGGATTTTTAAGGGTTACTGATTTTTCTGCCATCAAAATTGATGAATATCTTAATGGAAAAGAGATAAAATACCTATCCATTCCTTTGGTAGAGCCTAATAATGAAGATGATTTTTTTAGTGGCATGAAGTTTACGAATGATGATATTGATGCGGTGATTGATAAAATGAACAGGGATTTGACTTGGATTTCAGTCATTGTTCCAAAATCCTATCAAGTCTCACTTTCTGATGAGATAATGACAAGACATATAAATATTTTTGACAAGTTCGGTATTGAAGAGTTAGAAAAGATAGGCCATTCAGAATCCTGCGAAACGAAGGCATTTGTAAAAACAATCAATCTATTCGAAGGCAGGAAAAATGATTTATATTTGCCATTTGATAAAAAAGATGGCGATGACGCACTTTATTGGTGGAGATCTCCAAAAAAAAGAAAAGAACTTTTTATGCGTAGCGTGCTCATAAAAGACTTTCGTTTTAACATTCCTGTATCAGCTACTATTTTTGAGATAAATGCTATTGTTATAAATATCAATTCTCGAAAATTTCTTCCCGATATTTCTAGAAACAATGTTGACCCAAAAGAAACGGAATTAATAAATTACATGATTGGCAAAGCAATTCATACGGGCGCTACAAATGTACTAACTTTAGGAATAGACGAGAGGGTAACGTTACAAAACTTCATTACGAATTTTTATAATCAACATACAGAATATGAAAAGTAATACGGCAGGCAATTACGAGTAAAAACCATAGTGATATAAGTGCGTATTTTAGATTTGCGCAACGAATTAAAGTTTATTTGGTATTATTGCTCCGGCCACAAAAAAGGGCAAACCGATAATGACAACCGATTTCGCTAAGTCTTTAATTTAATTTGCGTTGCCAGCAAACCCTGACTTGGCAATCAGATTAATTATTTTGAGCTTTAATGGCCGGAGTAATAATACAGTATCATCGGCGTTCATTTTGTGACGAGTATTCCAATCTCTGATAACAGCCTCGGCAATCTTCCGCTCTGGCTCGACATCCGACGGTGAGGCGATGAGCACTTTGATGATTCGCATGGCTCAGGAGGTGAAATTGACAGACCGTTCGTATAAGCGGAAATTACGCAAAAATACGAAGAGAGCACACTAACCGTGCGTCTGTAAAAGAAGAGGGCGGCCACAAGAGCCGCCCCTACAACATGTTGTCCTTGCTGTCCATGAAGTCCTGTGCGTCCTTTATTTTACCCGCCCTTGTGCGGCTCGTTGCGGCACACTTCGCCGGGGTATTCGAGTTCTACGGTGGAGTGGTAGATGCCGTGGCGGGCGACGAGGGCGCGGATTTCATCCTTGATGCGGGCGTGCGCGGCGGTGTCGAGGTCGCAGTCGAGTTCGAGGTGGGCGGTGAATACCGTGCGCTCGCCGTCGAGCGACCAGAGGTGCGCGTGGTGCACGCCGCTGACGTGCGGCGTCGCCTGAATCTCTGAGACCACCTTGTCGAGGCTGAGGTCGTGCGGCACGGCTTGCAGAAAGACCGGCACCAGCGACCGGAGATTCTTCACCACGCCGGTGAGGATGTAGAGCGTGATGACGACGGCGAGAATCGGGTCGAGCATGGGCACGGAGACGAAGAGCAGCACCACCGAAACCAGCAGCACCGAGAGCCAGCCGAGCACATCTTCGAGCAGGTGCAGCGCGATGACGCGGGCGTTCATCCCCTTCTGCCCCTTGAGGCGCAGCATGGCGAGCGCGTTGACCGCCACTCCGGCGAGCGCGAAGGCGACCATGCCTTTGGCGTTCGGATGCTCGGGATGGAGCAGGCGGGGCACGGCCTGGACGAGCACGAGGAAGGAGCTGCCCAGCATCATGATGGCGCTGACGAGCGCACCGAAGATCGAAAAGCGCTGGTAGCCGTAGGAGTAGCGGTGGTCGCCCGTCCGCGCCGACAGCTTCTCGAAGTACCACGCCTGCCCGAGGGCGAAAGAGTCACCGAAATCGTGCACGGCGTTGGCAAGAATCGCCGTGCTGTTGGTCATGACGCCGCCCACCGCTTCGAGAATCGTGAAGCCCGCGTTCATGAAAAAAGCTGTCTGGATACTCCCGACGGCATGGTGGTGATGATGACCGGCGTGGCCGTGATCGTGGCCGTCGTGGTCGTGATGGTGCTCGCTCATCTGGTGCGCTGTGCCGGTGTGTTCGTTCAGAAAGCCATGTTCATGCCCGGCGGGTTGGCCGGGAGAATCTGAATGTAAGCAAATTCTCCCGGCAGACCCGATCAGTCGAACACGACGGTCTTGCGTCCGTTGACCAGAATGCGGTGCTCGCAGTGCAGGCGCAAGGCCCGCGCCAGCACGAGCCGTTCGAGGTCGCGCCCCTTGCGAACGAGGTCGTCGAGCGTGTCGCGATGTGAGATGCGGATGATGTCCTGCTCGATGATCGGCCCCTCGTCGAGCTCGTCGCTGACGTAGTGGCTGGTCGCGCCGATCAGCTTCACGCCGCGCTCGTACGCCTGCCGGTAGGGATTGCCGCCGATGAAGGCCGGAAGAAAGGAGTGGTGGATGTTGATGATCCGGCCCGGATAGCGCCCGGTGAACTCCGGCGAGAGCACCTGCATGTAGCGCGCCAGCACGATGGTGTCGATGCCGTGCTCGTCGCACAGAGCGATCTGCCGCCGCTCGGCCTCCGCTTTGCTCTCCGGCGTGACGGGAATGACGTGATACGGAATGCCGTGATGTTCGGCGAGCGGCGCGAGGTCGGGATGGTTGGAGACGATCAGCGGGATGTCGATGTCGAACTCCCCGAGGCTGTGCCGCCAGAGAATCTCCCGAAGGCAGTGGTCATATTTCGAGACGAACACCGCCATCCGGTTGCGCTTGCCGGAGAGGCGAATCTGCCAGAGCGCCCCGAATTCACGGGCCATCGGAGCGAACGCCGCCTCCAGCTCGCTCGCCGGAATCGAGAAGTGATCGAGACTCCACGAGACCCGCAGGAAAAAGTGATGATCGTCAACATCGACGTGTTCGTTGAGGTCGAGAATGTTCCCGCCGCGTTCGTAGATGAAGTGCGCGATTCGGGCGACAAGCCCCACGCGGTCTGGGCACGAGAGGAGGAGCACGGCTTTGGAGGGCGCGGCGGAGGATTTCGATGACATGAGCGGCAACATTGAGCGCGGGTATCCCGCCAAAAACTATATACAGAATTATATCAGATCAATGCGCCACGCCATCTATTGGTTTCATCGGCGGATGTGGCGCGAGCGATACTAATAAAAAAAGAGCGAAAAGGCGACGAACCTGCCTTTTCGCTCTTGCTGAACTGCAAAGAACAGAGACGAAGAGCGTCTCGAAAACTCAGACCATGAACATTTCAGCGCCCGAAACCACGCCGGTCAGTTCGACATGCTGGGCATCCACGCCAGCATCGATAATGCCGAGATATGCGAGATCGATCTCCGGGAGCATGCTGGATACCGAAGCCGCCGTAAGCGTGGATGCTGTGGTCACTGCGGCGGTTGTCAGCGCCGTGCCGCCCATCGAGATAGCCGTCGAGGTGACGATCGATTCGAGCTGCTCGGTTGACCAGTTCGACGCGAAGTTCGGTTGCGCGGAGAGCAGCAGCGCCGCCGCGCCCGCGGTATAGGGCGTCGCCATCGAGGTGCCGCTCATGGATGCGTATCCGCCG
>JAAXWU010000128.1 GCA_013334855.1 Chlorobaculum sp.
ATGCCATCGATGACGGGGCGGATGTCATTATTATACATACCTGCGCCGTTACCGGCGAGGCGGAGCGGAAGTCACGTCAGCAGATTCGAAAAATCATAAGAAATAATCCCGGAAGCAGGGTTGGAGTGATCGGTTGTTATGCGCAACTCGATCCCGAAAAAATTGCCGCCATCGAGGGAGTTTCGTTCGTCCTTGGTACAACAGACAAGTTCGATGTTTCATGGTACGAATCTCAGCCATCTCCTGATAGTCATTTTCCACTGATAAAGGTATCTCCAGCCGATGAAGCAAAAATCGCTCATCCGGCATGTTCGATGTTATCCCAACCGGAAAAGGGAAGAACCCGGGCGTTTCTCAAAATTCAGGATGGTTGCAGCTTTGGTTGCTCCTATTGTTCTATTCCACTGGCGCGGGGCCGTTCCCGCTCGGTGTTGCTTCCGGAGTTGCTCGATCAGGCGCGAAGAATTGCCGATGCTGGATATAGCGAAATCGTGCTGACGGGAATCAATCTTGCCGATTATCGGCATGGCGATATCCGGCTCGCCGGTTTGCTCAGGCAGCTCGAAACCATCGACATCAGCCGGATTCGCATCAGCTCGGTCGAGCCGCAACTGCTCGATGATGAATTGATCGGGATTGTCGCGAGTTCCGCTAAAATCATGCCCCATTTCCACCTGCCGTTGCAGAGCGCGTCAGACAGGGTACTCCGCGCCATGAGGCGGCATTACGATACGGCGTTCTATCGCGAGCAGCTCATGAAGGCGGTCTCTTCCATCAAAGGGTGCGCGATTGGCGCGGATGTGATGGTTGGCTATCCCGGTGAAAGCGATGAGGATTTCAGGGAGATGTGCCGGTTTATCGAGGAGCTGCCCGCGGCTTACCTGCACGTGTTTACCTGCTCGCCACGTCCCGGCACGAAGCTTTTCGCGGAGATCGCCGAAAAAAAGGTGGCGTGCGTACCATCCGCCGAAGCATCGTCGAGAGCGGCGCGGCTTGGAGAGATCGGCGAAAAGATCGAGCGGCGGTTTGCCGAAACCTTCATCGGCAGCCCTCTGAAGGTGCTCTTCGAAGAGTCCTCTGTTGTCGCCGGAGGAGCGGTTCGCTGGAGCGGATACAGCGAGAATTATCTCCGGGTGAGCGTCGAATCCGGCGCTGAAGGTGCTGCCGGAGATCTGAGAGGCGAGGTGCGGAAGGTGCTGGTCGAGAGGTTCGGCGAGGGTTTGCAATTACAGGGCAGACTCTTATCTTGAAGTTTTGCATGTAAAGGGCGTTTTTCAGCGGCGTTGCGCCGGATGCGCCCCTTATGCGGCTGTTTTCATCAATACCGAAAAACCTCCATGCCCATGCCTATCAAATCCAGAATCCGCACCGTGCCCGATTACCCGAAAAAGGGGATCATGTTCCGTGACATCACCACCCTGATCAAGGATCCGGTCGGCTTCCGCCTCGTGATCGACAACATGACCCAGCACTACCTGTCCAACGGCGTCGATTTCGATGTGATCGTGGGTATCGAGGCCAGGGGTTTCATCATCGGCGGCGCGCTGGCCTACACGCTCGGCAAGGGATTCGTGCCAGTCAGAAAGCCAGGCAAGCTTCCGGCGGATGTGGTGCAGCTCGAATACGAACTCGAATATGGCAGCGACAAGATCGAGATGCACACCGATGCTCTGGTCAAAGGGCAGCGCGTGCTTCTGGTTGATGACCTGCTCGCCACAGGCGGCACGGCGCTGGCCGCGGCGGCGCTGGTCGAGAAGCTGGGCGCCGTCGTGGCTGGCATGGCCTTCATCGTCAATCTGCCCGATATTGGCGGCGAAAAGAAAATCCGCGAGAAAGGCTATAACATCTATGCCCAGACGGAGTTCGAAGGCGACTGAGGCCTCTCGAAATCTGAACGAGTGATGAAGCCTCACATGGGCTTGCATACACGTGGCGGGGCCACGGCGGCGATGATGGCGCTCTTCTGCGCCTCGCCGTCCGTGGCCTTTTGCTCGACGGGCGGCGAGGCGCATTCCGCTCTGCCGCCGCTCTGGATGGCGCTGCCCTTCGTGGCGCTGCTCCTGATGATCGCCACCGGCCCGCTCCTCTACCCCCGCTTCTGGGAGCATCACTACAAGAAAGTTTCCATTGCTCTCGGCGCGGCGGTGTCGCTCTGGTACGCTTTCGCGATGGAGAACGGCGGGCTGATGCTGCTGCACACCCTTGAAGAGTATCTCTCCTTCATTGCGCTGATCTCGTCGCTTTTTGTCGTGGCGGGCGGGATTCTCGTCACCATCGGACGCCGGGGTTCGCCGCTGGTGAACGGGGCGCTGCTCTTTTTTGGCGCGATACTCGCCAACGTCATCGGCACCACCGGTGCCTCGATGCTGCTTATTCGCCCCTACCTCCGAATCAACGAGGGGCGGCTCAGGCCCTTTCATATCGTCTTTTTCATCTTCGTTGTCAGCAACATCGGCGGCGGACTGACCCCCATCGGCGACCCTCCGCTCTTCCTCGGCTTTCTGCGGGGCGTCCCCTTTTTCTGGGTGATCGGTCACTTCTGGCTCTACTGGCTGGGGGCGATTGTGGCGCTCTGCCTGATCTTCATGGCGCTCGATACCCGGTTCGCAGCCAGGGCCGATGCGTCTGATGAACGGGAGGATTCGCGGTGGATCGAGCTGAAGGGGAGGCGAAATTTTCTCTGGCTCGCTCTGCTCATCGGGTCAGTCTTTCTCGATCCGGCGGTCATTAACGGATTCCCGAGCCTTCAGGAGCTTTTTCATCTGCCGTTCGGCATCCGCGAGCTGATCATGACCGCTGTCGCCGTGGCGGCTTACAAAACCTCGGACAGAGATGCGCTCAAGGGCAACGAGTTCAACTTCGAGCCGATCAAGGAGGTGGCGTTTCTCTTTATCGGCATTTTCGCCACCATGATTCCCGCCTTGCAGCTCATCGGCGCGTACGCGAGGGAACACGCCGCCGGTTTCAGCGTCACGAAGTTTTACTGGTTCACCGGAATCCTGTCAGGGGTACTCGACAATGCGCCGACCTATCTGAACTTCCTGGCCGGGGCGCTCGGCAAGTTCGGTCTCGATCCCGGCAGCACCGCCGATGTGCTGAAGTTTGCCACTGGCGTGCCGTCGCCCGTCGCCAGGGACGCCTCTTCGACTCTCTATCTGCTTGCCATATCGGCAGCGTCGGTCTTTTTTGGCGCGATGACCTATATCGGCAACGCGCCGAATTTCATGGTCAAAAACATCGCCGAGCAGACCGGCGCCGAAGTGCCGAGCTTTGTCGAATATCTCTATCGCTATTCGATACCGGTGCTTCTGCCGCTCTTTGGCGTACTCTGGTATTTCATTTTCAACCAGTAAACTTCCACACCCTGCCGTCCCTTACAGCAAACGGCAGGTTTGAACATGAAGCGCTATGTCGCCCATCTTGTTTCGACAATGAAACAGCAACCACAGTTCTGTCAGCAGTGTTCCGATACCATGCAAGAGTCCGTTTCCCTGCGCGATAGCTGTTCCGGCGTTTTCTGAAAGGTCAATGCAATTCGGGGTAGAGCGGAACCGCTATTCATCGCTCTTCAGGCTTTCGCTCACCGCCAGCTTGAACTCTTTGGAGATTTTGAACGTGGGCACGTTCTTCGGCTCGACGGTCACCTTCTCGCCGGTTCTGGGATTTCTGGCCTGCCTCAGATTCTTGAAGCGGATGTTGAACGATCCGAAACCGCGAATTTCGATGCGTTTTCCTGCTTTGAGCGAGTCGATGATGCTCTCGAACAGGCAGTCTACGACCGCTTCGGTTTCGTTCTTGGTCAGACCTGTGCGCTGGGCGATCACGTTCACCAGGTCGGCTTTGGTGGTTGTCTGTCCCATGGTAGTGTGTGCTTGGGTGTTAAATGTTTACCGATATTGATGATTAATACCAAAGGCGGATAGCGACGATTACAAGAAAAACGGCGAACAGGCGTCTCAACAGATCGCTTGAGAGTTCAATGGCGATACGAGCGCCGAAAAAAGCTCCGGCGAACAGCCCGAGCGCGATGACCAGGCCGAACCACATATGCTCGGTCGTGATCTTGCCTGCCTGATAATATTCGTAAACCCCGAGCATTCCGACCGGCAGCAGGAGCGCCATGAGCGAGGTCGCGCTCGCGCTCTGCTGGCTCATGCCGAAAAAGAAGACGAGCGCCGGCACGATGATCACTCCGCCACCGACGCCGAACATGCCGGACAGAAGTCCCGCCGCGAGTCCCGTGATGAACAGAATGAGATATTGCATGTTCGGTTTCAGAAAATATTCGGTTGTTGCATAATCAGCGCCGATCATGCCAGAGAGCCTGCGATGGCTCCATTCGACTTGATGATCGTCTCGATTTCATCCGAATCGAGCGACTCCTTTTCAATCAGCCGTGCGGACATCTCGTGCAGAATCCGCATATGCGCCGTGAGAATCTTGCGTGCGTTGTCCATGCACTCGGTGATGATTCGCCGCACCTCGACATCGATCTGCAACGCGGTATCCTCGCTGTACTCGCGGACATGCGAATAGTCCTTGCCGAGGAACACCTCCTTGTGGCCGTCTCCGTAATTGATAGGCCCGAGTTTTTCGCTCATGCCCCAGTTTTTGACCATCTTGCGGGCGATTTCGGTCGCCTTCTCGATGTCATTTGCTGCGCCGGTGCTCACTTCATCGAAGACCAGCTCTTCGGCTGCACGGCCTCCGAGCGCGTAGGTGATCATGGCGATCAGGTACTCGCGGTTCTGCGTGTAGCGGTCTTCGAGCGGCAGATAGGCGGTCTGGCCGAGGCTGCGGCCTCGCGGAATGATCGTCACCTTGTGGATCGGGTCGGAGCCGCTGGTGAACTTCGAGACGATCACGTGGCCCGCCTCGTGATAAGCGGTGAGCTTCTTCTGGTCGGGCGAGATGAACATGCTCCTGCGCTCCGGCCCCATGAGCACCTTGTCACGCGCCTCCTCGAAATTCGCGACGGTGATCTCCGTCTGCTCCTTTCGCGCCGCAAGCAGCGCCGCTTCGTTGACCAGATTGGCCAGGTCCGCGCCCGAAAAGCCGGGCGTGCTGCGGGCGATGCTCGCAATATCGATCTCGGCGGAGAGTGGCGTATTGCGGGTATGAATCTTCAGGATCGCCTCGCGTCCGCGAATGTCGGGCTTGTCGATGACCACCTGCCGGTCGAACCTGCCGGGGCGCAGGAGCGCCGTATCGAGCACGTCGGGGCGGTTGGTGGCGGCGATGAGAATCACGTTGTCCTTGGTGCTGAATCCGTCCATCTCCACGAGGAGCTGGTTCAGCGTCTGCTCGCGCTCATCGTGCCCGCCACCGAGACCCGCGCCACGGCTTCGGCCAACGGCGTCGATCTCATCGACAAAGACGATGCACGGCGAGTTTTTCTTGGCGGTGTCGAACAGATCGCGAACTCTCGCCGCGCCGACGCCGACGAACATCTCGACGAAATCAGCACCCGAGATGGAGAAGAAGGGCACCTTGGCCTCGCCCGCAATCGCCTTGGCGAGCAGGGTCTTGCCGGTGCCGGGAGGACCGAGGAGCAGTACGCCTTTGGGAATCTTGCCGCCGATCTTCTGGAACTTCTCGGGACTCATGAGAAACTCCACCGTCTCCTTCAGCTCTTCGACCGCCTCATCGACGCCAGCCACATCCTTGAAGGTCACTTTGACGTCGAACTCGCTGACGAGCTTGGCGCGACTCTTGCCGAAGCTGAAGATGTTTTTCGATGCGCCGTTCTGCATCGACATGCGCTTGAAGATAAAGAAGTAGG
>JAAXWU010000129.1 GCA_013334855.1 Chlorobaculum sp.
GCTCGTAAACAAAAAAGACTGGAAATGAGGTCGCCCCTTGCTTCCAGACAGATTTCGACAACAACAGACACCATCAACCAACTAACTCACCAAACCCGATTCTCCACTTCCAGCTGAGGCAAAACAAGAGAACGGTACATTTCAGCGTACTCAGCATCGCAGAGCGGGATATTATGGATGATGCTTGCTGATCGTATGTGATGGCATGGATTATTTGAGGGGAAAGATTAACTTGAACGGAAGAGTATTATTGTGTTATGTGTTGGTAGTTTTATTGAATGCTGGAAGCGTGTGACGGAAGTTGTTGTGTGCGATTTTTATAGATTCTGTATTTATGCGAGTTATATGGAAAGAAAATCGGTAATCCGCCTCTTATGCAGATCAATCTAATTAATGTTAGGCCTCAGAATGCCACTAGATCTCCTCATCGCAGTGCTATCCAGTTCAGCCGTCAGTGCGGTGACGGCTGCGCTTATCTCAGGCTGGTTCAATCTTCGATCGAAACGTAGCGAATACGAGAACGCATACTTCAAGATGGTGCTGGAGCGCCGTATCAAGGCCTACGAGCAAGTTGAAGCGCTGATCGTGCAGATCAAGACAGCAGTCCTCGATGGCGATGGAAGCCCTTATCACCTGCTCTTTTCCGACGAGACGTCGAAGGCCACAACCTACAAGGCACTCTTTGCCGTCATGTCCTCGGCCCTATGGCTCAGCGACGAACTCTTTGACGAGACAAGGAAGCTGAATGTATTGATCTATTCAGGTTCTGAGGGCTCCGACACGGAGAATCTGATTGCCTTTGGCAAGAAGCACTATCGTGAGGTAGCTGAACTTCGCACTCGCGTCGAAAAGCTACATGCTCGAGACATGCTAGTTCTCCACAAGGTTCCGGCATTCCTGAAGAGCAAGCAACCGACTGATTCCTATGCTGAGATCCGAACTGAGGCCTAACCCCTCGCTCAACCGGACCAGCTACGGCAGGCCAAGGTGGCCTGCCTGCGTCGGCCGGTTAGCTCGAACGTTAGACGAAACATTACATCACGGAGATATTCTATCATGCCCATTCATTGCACATATCTTCGTCAGCGCCAATGATCGTGGACGATTTCGAGGTCATTTGGGCCATATTTTAATCTCGCAATCAGCAGTAAATCAGATGTGAAACTGTCTCCTGTTTTGCCCCACTGCACATTCCTTTTGTGCTTTTATGGATTAATCCGTACAATCTAATTGTACAAAATAACTGGGGAAACAGATGGAAAGAGTTGCTGTCAGTGAATTCAGGGCCAACTTGTTGGGGTTTCTCAAGCGGGTTGAGCGAGGCGAGGGCATTACCCTGACTTCAAGAGGTCGGGAGGTCGCTCGAATCATGCCTCCTGAAAACAAGAGGGATGTGGCAAGAGCGGCTCTTGAGGAGTTGCGAAAAAAAGCTGCTGTCGGGGATGTTCTGGCTCCTGTCGGAGAAGAGTGGGAGGCGATGAAGTGATTGTCGTTGACACTCATGTCATTATTTGGGACGCATTGAGACCCGAATTGCTTTCTGATAACGCAACAAAAGCTCTGTCTCAGGCAAATGAGAATGACGGCATCCTGTTTTGTGAAATATCGCTCTGGGAAATAGCAATGCTTGTCAAAAAAGGGCGACTTTCTCTTGGTACATCGTATCAGGAATTTATTCGACTTGTGCTTTTGTCAAAGAATTATCAATTGCAGGGTATCACGCCAGAGATAGCTGAACTGTCAACGCAGCTATCAGAGGATATTAATAATGATCCTGCGGACAGAATCATTGCCGCCACATCTCTTGTTATGGGAATTCCTCTCATTACAGCCGACAGAAATCTGAACCAGGCTGACAGCTTGACGACAATCTGGTGAGTATTGTTTCATGAAACTCTGATTCATCATAACCGGAATTGAAATATTTTCCACAGGAATTCCATCATGCTCATTCAAAACGAATCACCATTCATCGCTCATGTCTTCGTCTGCACCAATGATCGCGGGGGAGAGCGGAAATCTTGCGCGGACAGTAACAGTCAGCTCATCAAAGAAAAACTGAAGGAAGCGGTTGACTCGAAAGGGTGGAAAGGGAAGGTGAGAGTCTCGACATCCGGCTGCATGGGGGTTTGCGCTCAGGGGGCCAATGTGATGATCTACCCGCAGAAGCTCTGGTTTTCCGAGGTGTCACCGGATGATGTGGATGCAATCGTCACTGCCATCGGGCAGATTATGGAGAAGAGTTGACAATCGGTTCGGTGAGGATTCAGTTAGGGCAGACACGCAGGTCTGCCCCTACAGATCAATCGACATTCTACTCTATCGCCCGCTCGTTCTCCTGACGTAAATCGAATATGCATGACGAGGCGGCTTTGTAGGTCGTTTCCATGTCGGCGAGAAAATTTCTGCCGGATCGCCAGAACGGTATCGGCCCCAGCTTTCTGACCAGAATGGCCGATGCGATGACCGGTTGCTGGTGCAGCGCCGGAAGCGTTGCGCCCTCCGGAGAACCCCAGAATGCATCGGCATCGACAGGCAGAGGCTCGATGCTCTTCCTCTTTTTCCTCGTCTGTTGTTCCGGCGTATCGGTACGGCTGCCACCCAGGGCTTTGAACAGCGCATCCTTTTCGATGCCTCTCAGGGTCAAAAGAAGAAACGGGTCGCGGTCGAAGGCTTCGGCAAGCAGATAAAAAACTGCGGCAAGATGTTTGCAGGGATTGGCGTAATCAGGGCATGAGCATGTGGCTTCTATATCCTTGAAGGATTTCGGAAACAGGGAAAGTCCGGCTTTCGAGCACAGCCTGTCGATCCCTTCGGGCATCTCGCCGCCAAGCATCCGCGCCACGAGTATGGGGTTTTCGCCGAGCACCCCGACGAACCGCTGCCACTCCTCCGTCGAGTAGGGAGTGAGCCGGATGGAGACGCTGTATGGCCTCGCTCTCGACCCCTGCACTTTGGCGGCAACGCCTTTGCTCGTGACTTCGAGACCGGTCACCTGTCCCTGGCGAGCGTACGAGCGGCCACGGGCAAGACGGGCAGAATCGTTGAAGCGTTCGAGCCTCGAAATCCACTCTTTTCCCCACCACTGCTTGGCGAATGCGCCTCGCTTGCTCTGGGTCTTGATGCCGTTATCGACCTTTTTCGGCGAAGCGGGCTTGTACCATCCGTAATACGCCATACGTTTATTCTCCTGTCGCTTCCCGTCCAAGCATGATGAGTTTTTTCAGATCGCTGTTCGACAGCTCGGTCAGCCACTGCTCGCCTTTGCCGAGAACGCTCCCTGAAACAGCGGTTTTACTTTCGATCATCTCGTCGATCCGCTCTTCGAGCGTTCCGGCGGTAATGAATTTGTGCACCTCCACGTTGTGCTTCTGGCCGATGCGGAACGCCCTGTCGGTCGCCTGGTTCTCGACGGCGGGATTCCACCAGCGGTCATAGTGAACGACATGGTTCGCCCGGGTCAGGTTCAATCCTGAACCTCCCGCTTTCAGGGAGAGAATGAAAATTCGCGGCGCATGGTCGCCATTCTGGAAGGCTTCGATCAGCTCGTCACGCTTTTTCCGGGTGAGCGAGCCGTGCAGGAAAAAGACCTCTTCGCCATACAACTCCTGAAGATAGCGCTGCAAGAGCTTGCCCATCTCCATGAACTGGGTGAACACGAGCGTCCGTTCGCCGCTCTCGCGGATCTCGCCAAGCAGCTCCGTCAGGCGCTGCACCTTGCCGGAACGGTTCTCGACCGCCGAGTTGTCGCCGAGAAACTGCGCCGGATGGTTGCACACCTGCTTGAGTTTGACCAGCAACGCCAGAATCAGGCCGCGCCGGTCGATCCCCTCCGCCATCTCGATTTTCTCCTGCAATTCGTCAACGACCGCCTTGTAGAGCGATGCCTGTTCCCGGGTGAGCGTACAGTACTGCTTCATCTCGATCTTGTCGGGCAAGTCGGAGATGATCGATTTGTCGGTTTTGAGTCGGCGAAGAATGAATGGCGCGGTGATCGTTTTCAGTCGTTCCGAGGCCTCGCTGTCGCCATACCACTGAATCGGATTGAAAAAGCGTTCTTTGAACAGTGCCTGAGTGCCGAGAAAGCCGGGATTGAGGAAATCCATCAACGCCCAGAGGTCGCCGACATGGTTTTCAACCGGCGTGCCGGTCAGCGCGATCCGGTAATCGGAGCGCAGGGCGCGGGCCGCTTTGGCTTGCTTGGTTTCGGGATTCTTGATGTTCTGCGCCTCATCGAGAATCACCCCCGCCCACTCCAGCTTCGAGAGTGACTCCGCGTCGCGCAGCAAGAGGCCGTAGCTTGAAATCACCAGCGCCGACGCATTCGCGGCATTGCTGAACCCGCTCATTTTCAGCCGGTCAGCGCCGTGGTGCACAAGAACCGGCAGATCGGGGGTGAACTGCGCGGCCTCTTTCCGCCAGTTGTTGACCACCGAAGTCGGGCAGATCAGGAGCACCGGCCGTTTTTCGCCCCGGTTTCGCTCCTCCTGCAATAGCGCGAGCGTCTGCACCGTCTTGCCGAGACCCATGTCGTCGGCCAGGCAAGCGCCGAGTCCCCAGCTTCTCAGAAATGCGAGCCACGAATAGCCCTTCACCTGATACTCGCGAAGTTTTCCCTGAAAGCTGTCCGGTTGCGAAAGCAATTCGAAACGGCTCTCCCCCTTCAGCTTTTCGAGCAGCTCCTTCATCCAGCCATCGGCATCGACGGCCTGAACCTCCAGCGCCGTCCCGGTCGAACCGGTGCCGAATGCCGTGGCGAGAATATCTCGCGCCGTCACTTCTCCTGATCGCTGCTTTTCGAGAAAGCCCACCGCGGCGGCAAGCTCTCGCTGGTCGAGCTGACGCCACTGCCCCCGCACCCTGACCAGCGGCATCTTCAGTCCGGCCAGCCGCTTGAGTTCGTCCAGATCGATCTCGTCGCTGCCGAGCGACGCCGCGAAGTCGCATGAAAGCAGCGCATCGAGCCTCATGCCTCCGCTGCCCGGCTTCATGGCGGGCGATTTCACGTGCGCCTTGAGGCCCATCCGGTGCAGCGGCCCCTTGCCGACCCACCACGACGGCAGCATGACCACGAATCCCGCCCCTCGAAGCAGGGCGGCATAGTCGGCCAGAAAGCTGAATGCCCCTTCGGTGTCGAGCTTCAGGCCGCCCGGCTTTTTCAGTTTCATGCCCGAGCTGATCGCAGGGTAGAGCGCTGCCGCCTGCCCCAGCGCCATGAACATGAACTCTCTGTAATCAGCCCCATAGCTTCTGGCCTGTTCCGATGCCTCGCTGTCTGGATTCCAGAGCTCCCCGACTTCGAGCAGGAGGCTCGGATCGCTTTTGAGCTGAAGCAGCCAGGAAAGCTGCCAGACCTCCTTTTTCGCCTTCGGTGCCGGTTCGGCAAGGCGAAAGCAGAAGTTGAAGGGCGAAGTGGCATACACATCCAGCGGACGACGCCACGCGGCAAGCTCCCGTGCGAACGCCTCGATTTCCGGCTTGCGCTCCCAGTTTATCTCCGCAATAGTTCCTGAAAGCGATTGCATCCAGGCGTCATGGATCGTCAACGGCGTTGTCGCTTTGCGACTCGCGGGAGCGAACGGGAACCGGACAAGCCCGTCCACCAGCGCCTGCAAGAGCTCCGCCTGAAGCTCCGTTCCTGACACGCCCGGCGGCCTCTTCCGCGCCTCCGAAACAGCGCGGCATACGGGAGGCATGGTTGCCGACAGCGTGTCGAGGCGCGAGGTGACGGCATGGTCAGGGTAAGGAACCCACCGCCCCTCCCACTGGCTCC
>JAAXWU010000130.1 GCA_013334855.1 Chlorobaculum sp.
TCACCGACCTCGACGCCACGCTCGACCGGCTCGAAGAGGAGCTCGGCGCGATCGAGTTCCGCAACATGCTCTCCGGCAAGGACGATGCGGGCAACGCCATGATCATCATCCACGCGGGCGCGGGCGGCACCGAGGCGCAGGACTGGGCCGAGATGCTCTACCGCATGTACATGCGCTGGGCCGAGCGCAAGGGCTTCAAGGTCTTCACGGACGATTATCAGGAGGGCGACGGCGCGGGCATCAAAACCGCAACGCTTGAAATTATTGGCCCTTACGCCTACGGCTACCTCAAGGCCGAAAACGGCGTGCACCGGCTCGTCAGGGTCTCGCCCTACGACTCGAACGCCCGCCGCCACACCTCGTTCGCCAGCGTCTTCACCTATCCCGAAGCGCCGCCGGATGTCGAGATCGAAGTGCGCAAGGAAGACCTCGAACTCTCCACCTTCCGCAGCGGCGGCAAGGGCGGCCAGAACGTCAACAAGGTCGAAACCGCCGTGCGCATCAAGCACATCCCGTCGGGCATTGTGGTGGGTTGTCAGGAGGAGCGCTCGCAGTTCCAGAACCGGGAACGCGCCATGAAGATGCTCATGGCCCAGCTCTACCAGCGCAAACGCGAAGAGGAGGAGGCGCAGAAGCGGGAGATCGAAGGTAAGAAAAAGAAGATCGAATGGGGAAGCCAGATCAGGAGCTACGTGCTCGACGACCGCCGCATCAAGGATCACCGCACAAACTACGAACGCTTTGACGTAGAAAACGTCCTCGACGGCGACCTCGACGAATACATCAAGCGCTACCTCTCAGAATTCGGCGACTGAACGGAAAGGTCATGAGCGAGAGGACAAACGACACGCTCCGGTTCGGCATCGTCACCGACATTCACTACAACCCCGAAAGCGAGACCGGCAACCAGACGGAAGCCGGTCTCGAACGGTGCATCGAGAAGTGGACGCACGAGGGCGCAGAGTTCGTCATCCAGCTCGGCGACCTCATCAGCCGCGAAGGCCCCGAAGCCGAAGCCGACCTCATCGCCGTGCGCGACATACTCGCCCGCTTCCCCGGCAAGGTGTACCACATCGCAGGCAACCACTGCCTCGCCGTCCCGCCCGAGCGATACAAAGCGATCATGGGCCTCGACAGCCTCTACTACACCTTCGCCACCCACGGCATCCGCTTCATCGTGCTCGACGGCATGGATGTCTCCGCCATCAACAAACCCCAAACCGAAGCCGACCGCCACCTGCTCGCCTACTACCGCGACGTCGTCAAAGCCCCCTTCTACTGCGGAGCCATCGGCAGCCAACAGCTCGAATGGCTCGTGAACGAACTCGACCTCGCCCTGAAAAACGAAGAACCAGTCATCTTCCTCAGCCACTTGCCGTTGCTCAAAGAGACCACCGACGAAAAACACGGCCTGTTGTGGAACCACGAAGAGGTGACAGCGATATTGTTACGATACCCGAACGTACGGACGGTTTTCAGCGGGCACTATCACTCGGCTGCGCAGGCAGTGCGCGGCGGAGTGCATTTTGTGGTGGTGGAGGCGTTTGGGGGAAATGTAATGACCACGTCAAGCGAAGCGGCCTCAACGCGAAACTATAAATCACCAGATTGTATACTGAAACTGGAATGTTTTCAGCCGCACAAAATCGCTATTTTATTGCCCTTCCCTCCCTAAAGACGGAATCCCTGTTCGCTGGCGCACATTCCGCCGAGTGAGAAGGATGAACGCAAGCTTGATGCAGATCGTATCTATTCGCAATCATCGATAACAGCTATTGAGTTAGTTATCAAAGTATGCTGCTTTCTTCAGCCGTGGCATAGTTATGTTTGAAACAAACATTCTGAAACGACACATTCTTTCTAAATATCATTTTTCATCAGAAAATATCAGAAAATATTCATTGGTTCTTTTCTCACAGCGGCATAACTTCTGTACGTATCCCTTGAGTTTTGAGTGTTCTTTATTGGGATCTTTCTTGAAAGAGAAATTTTCCGGTTTCATAAAAAAATAAAAAAATACGAACATGAGTATTGTAAAAGCTACAATCAGCTATTCGCTGACGCCCGGCACTGTTATAGAATTCCTATACGGGGCCTCTCCTGATTACAGCAGCGTTAATTTTCAAAACGGCAATGACAATAATAATATTTCGCTGCATTTCAACGTAAGACCTCATGATGGTTCAACCGGCAATATTCCTCAACTAGTACTTAACACCATGATTAACGGGAAATGGGGTGTCGAGGAGCGTCCAAACTATATCTGGCCGACAAATGGAGAAAATGTTCGAGTATCGTTTTTAATCGACAATGAATTCAACTTCTTGATCAAAGCCCACTTAGAAAATGACTACAGATGGACAAACGATTTCACTTATCTTTACAAAAAAAGAGCGACATTTAATCCAAATAGCGTTTCCGTCAATTTTATGAATTTAAAAGATTTTTGCGTTCGCACAGACTTCTGATTAAACAGTCATTCTTCAATATCATTGGATAGGTAATCAAAAAAGTCAACAGCCATAAAAAACACCCAAATCTCTCATCATTCTGAGCAAGGCAAAGATTCAAAAACATATAGTTTTAAGATAAGACAGATTGTTCATGATGTTCGCTTCACTCAGAATGACAGAGCCATTCTTCAGTTTCCTTTGATAGTCATTGTTGCCGGAGTAATAATATCAGCTCTTTGAAGATTTTCGTGGGTAATCGGTGATTATAGGTGAATTGAATAACCAACGACTCCTTATAAAACTATTTTCAAACCTCATCTCGCCGAAAGAAAAATCTCCCCATCTTATTATTTTATTAATACTTATTGTATTCTTCAGTTGATTGTATCATGCAGCCTAAAAGTTTGTCTGAGCGACTCACACTGAGGTTTCCCACGAAATTCTGCGACGAACATTCCTAATAAGCCATTCTCAGAAAATATCAGTTTTCGATTTCTATCTTTGCGGTAAAGGTGTAACCCGTTCCGTTTACTGTCTTTATTGGCGTTTCGAGGTTTGACGAGATTTTTTTGCGGAGGCGATAGATCAGCGATTCGAGTGAACGATTGCCGTATTCGTCGAGGGGATAGCCGAGCTTTTGGAGCAGAGTCGTGCGCGCTACCTGAGCGTTCGGGGATTCGGCAAGCGCTTGCAAAAAGGGATACTCCCTTCCTGTAAGATGAATTTTCTCACCGCAGGGGGTAATCAGCTCCCACGCTTCGGTACGAAGCAGCCAGAAATGCGAATATGCATTGTTCACCGGCTTGACCGGAACAGTATCTGTCTGGACCGTACTCTGCTCGGAAACCCGCATGAGCAGGCTGCCAAGCGCGGCATCCAGCAGCCGAAAGTTGATTGGTTTTGTCAGAAAAATATCAGCGCCAGCATCGTATCCCTCGATACTGACATCGGGCGACGCATCGCCGGTCATAAGAATGATCCTCGCCGATGAATTGGCGCGAACATATTTGGCAAGCACCAAACCATTCTGATCAGGCAACCTGATATCGATGATGGCGAGCGCGAACTTCTCCTTCTCGAACTCCCTGTAAAACTCGATGGCCGTACCAGCAACGGTCACCTCGTACCCTTTTTTCTGAAGGTATTTCTCTATCGTCGAACGAAATACAGCATCATCTTCAACAAAGATGATCTGATTGAACGATGTATCGGACAGCGGCATTTCTTGTTATCCTCCGGATGACATATTCACGAAAAGACGCAACTAATACGGTAAATATAATAAACATTCACCATAATTGTAAGAAAACGTTTTCTGATTTTTTCTGACAAAACACAGACAATCGTTGCTTGACAATCCCTATAACACCAAGATTTACAAAATGATAACAGATATACTCGTGTCAAGTCAATACCAAACAGTCTTGTACATTCCGCGTCATTGCGAACCGCGAAGCGGCGCGGCAATCCATACGCAGTCAGCGCGATAGAGAATAGGGATGGATCGCCACGTCCCGACAAGTCGTGACTCGCGATGACGAATCTCCGTCATTTTTCTTTTGACATATCATTAGGCTTCATCGCGGAGCACGACAGCTCAAAAAAAAGGCCGGTAACCTGATGGATACCGGCCTCGAACAAGGCATCTGACTGCTGACGTATGCCGTGTCAACTATATTCGATATTTCAATGCTTTGGCGTCGTCGCAATCATCTTCGCCATTCGCGCTTCGAATTCGGCGAAACGCTTCTCGAGTATCGTGAGCTGAGCCTGCTTATCCTTCTCTTTCAGGAAAGAGTAGCGGATGCTGTTGGCGGCTATTTCGCGGAGGCGGTCGTAGGTTATGCCGTAACGCTGAACCATGTGCAGGTAATCGTCGGTCAGATTGTTTCTCGATACGCCTTCATCGTCGGATGTGAGCACGACCGGCACTCCCTGATCGAGATAGAGCCTGAAAGGATGCTGGCCGTCCTTGACGCCGAGAATGAAGTCGTTGCTGGTCAGGTTGATTTCGACCGCAATTTTCTTGTCGCGCATGAGAGAAAGCACTTCCGGCGCTTTCACCTCGTAGCCAATATCGACGCCGTGACCGATTCTGTCTGCTCGGGCGACCATGACGGCATCGGTGATGTGCCAGGTCATATCCTCGGGCCGCACCATGCCGATGGTCAGCTCACCAGCGTGCATGGCAGTCTTGACTCCGGGGAACAGCTCCTTCATGTACTTGAACATCTGCATGTGGAGGCTGTAATCGCTCATGGCGACCGGCGCGTTCTCAGCATTGACGATATTCACCCCCACGACGAGTTCGCTCTTGTCAGCCTCAGAGAAGGCGGTATAGAGCGCGGAAAAAACCTCCGCCGGTGAATCGTTTCGTGAAACGTAGCTCTGGAAGCGCAAGGTAAACGTATCGTCATTGACGGCATCGGCGCAGGCGTTGACACGATCGTTGTACGATTGCATTCCGCTGGCGAAATTCGGATCGGGCTTGACGACGTTCTGGATGAAATTCTGGAAGATGCTCCGCAGTTGCTCCATATTGCCGCTGGCGACCGCGCTCCGCGCCTGGGCGTCGAATGCGGGATTGCTCACCTTGTAGCCCGGCGAAACGAACATCTGCTCAATGTACTGTACATTTTCAAGTTTCGCTCTGTTCTTCAGGATTTTCAGCCCCTCGGTGTAGAGTGCGCCGTCGTATTTGAGGATGGTGGAGAAGTTGGCGAATGCGCCGAAAAACTGCACATCTGGAGCCGTCTGGTCGTGGAAGTGATTGGAGAAATCCTTGTCCGACCACACCATATAGAAGTCGCTGAGCATTTTGTTGTCGCTTCTCAGCTTGTCAACCGACAGGGTGTCTGGCAAGGTTTTCTGATACTTCGGATCATTGTACTCTTTGGAGTCTTTGGGCCAGCGCAGAATAACCGAAAAGTCACTCTTGTTGATCCAGCAATTCTTCTGTTTGATAAAATCGAGATAGGTTTCCGCGTAGGTCGTCCCCGTGAAATGCTGATGCAGGTCGCCCCCTTTGGGCATCAGATTCAGGAACAGTCGCAATTCAGCGCCATGCGCTCCGGCATCGGCAACAAGCCTGTTGAAGTACGCCTTGACCCTGGCATGGCTCTGGTCGTCTTTCGGTGCAGCGCAGAGGGCCGATGACCACGCGAACAGCACGAGAAGGCTCAGGAGAGAGACCGTTTTTCTGAGCATGATTTCGATAGTTGATGGTTAGGGGAAAATGACAAACCACTTGAAAGCAGCGACAAGGAACATATTCCGCCACATTGCATCGCAGCAGAACCGAATGATACGATGTTGAA
>JAAXWU010000019.1 GCA_013334855.1 Chlorobaculum sp.
CCGCTTCTTTTTGCTTCTGGTTCAGCGTTTCGAGCGCCTGTTTGGCCGCATCGGTGGTTCGATGTTCGACCACTTCGAGCACACGACCTTGCTCCAGATCGTTCAACGCCGTGACGTAATGATGGCCTGACTTGAAGCTTTTTTCGTCAATCCCCAAATACGTCATCTCATCATTTTCACGCCGTTTCAGCCCGCGTTCGACGGCTCGTTTCATGATCTGATTGAGCGCATGCCAGTCCAATCTGAGCATTTGGGCAGCCGCTTTGATGCTGGCACAGTGCTGCAAAAGTTCGATAGCAAAGCTCTCGAACAGCAGCGTGAAGCGTGAGTGCCTTGCCGCCCACGGTGGCTGAGCGGTTTTTACGCCATGTTCCTTGCATTGACAACGCGGCAGCCGAGCCACCAGAATCGTCTCGAACTGCATGGTATCCAGATGCCGCCACCGTTGCTCGGCGGTATGATCGTAGAGGTTGCCGACCTGACCACAGACAGGACAATCGACCTGTTTGCCCTCATAAACCAGTCGAATTTCGACCTGCTTGCCCGTCACTGACAAATTGACATTTTCGACTTTCCAGTTTGACGGAAGGCCTATGAGTTGGTGGTAGTGGTGTGACAGACTCTGCATGGGAGATTTCAGCGAGAAGGTTCGACAAGGTTTACAATTACGCCAAGTTACCTGTTATTCACCTTCTTTCCACGAAATTCTGCGAAGAACCGAAAAAATAAAAAGCTGATTATAAAGATGTCATCCCTCGGCCCCAGATCAATAGCTTTAGTTTTTAATTAAAGAAAGCCTTTTTCGAGTTGGCTTGTTGCAATCGAAATTGCTAAAAAGGCGAAGCAGCTTCGATTCATAGCTCACCCGCACAACGCACACCCAGCATCACGCCGTACCGTAACTTTCCGAAAACTCATCGTGAGCGCGTCAAACGTCAGCAGCGTACCGATGCCAAGCAAATATTTAATCGCTTCGATGGCCTAGATGGAGCCGATGACTCCGGGTAGTGCTCTGGGGACGCCTCGGGAGGATTCGTCGCCTATTTCTATACTTCAAAGTCAGAGCTTTTGAATCGTGTTATAAAATATCGGAAGATCATAGTTTGCAATTTCATAAACCGTCTTGTCGCTGACAACATCATAGTCATGAGAAAGAACATTCCTGAAACCGATGATGTCTTTTGCTGATGCTCTGACCTTCACCCTTTCCTCTCAATCCCCTCCAGCAGACGCGCAATTTCTTGTGGCGAAGGAAGTTGGCCCTGAAGCTCCTTGGGAAGCGTTCTGGTGATTTCATAGGTCGCTACGCCGAGGAGCTTTCCGGCGTCATGCAGGGCGTATTCCACCACCGTGCGATTTTTATCCTTGCACAGGATGATGCCGATGGAGGGATTTTCGTTCTCCTGCCGAACATGCTGGTCAAGAGCAGTCAGATAAAACTGCATCTTGCCGACGAATTCCGGCATGAATTTGCCGATCTTCAGTTAGATGGCTATCAGCGCCAATATTCGTCGCCATCCACGATTTCTGAGAAGTTCTTTCGCCTCGTTCCAGTCAATTAATTCTTCTTGACCGGCCTCATAACTGCGTTCTGTCTCCGTCAAAGCATCTTTGTGTCAGGCAGGAGACTCGAAGTCTGAATCATTTATTGTCAATTGCTTCCAGATGAATTCCATTGTATTAATTTTGATTAATAATTGCCTTGACTCTCGGTTATACGCCTGTTAGCGATTTTACTCGTGCGTGAGGAATATTTGGGCTGGCGGGGTCGACGGTTACTTCGCGACGACTTGGAGATAGAACCAGATCCATGTCCTCCATCGGAACAGCGCCAAGGAGAACCTCGTCTCCTAATACAAGCGCTCCAACGAAACACGACCTTTTGCCAAAGCCAACGCGGATAGGGCCAACATAAGGAACATTCATGCTGCGGCCATCAGCCACTGAAACTTCGCGTGTGGATTCCGTCTCAAGCTGAAGCTGAAGAGCGATATGTTCAGGAATACACAACATCAAAGCGCCGGTATCAGCGAGAGCAGTTGCCCGAACTGGTTCCAGATCAGATTTTTTCGGATTGCTCAGTTCAATTTGTGCAAATACATGTTCCATTGTAAACAGCCTCATTTTTTACCAATTCATGACTCATTTCCTGTTCAGCCAGTAATTCGGTCGCCGCCGAAGATCGGCAACAGCAATGATGTGGACAACTTCATACTTCACTATATTTTTCTCGAATTCTGGCAAAGACTTTTTCTCCAGAAATCAATTGAGCGTTGCCCTCCTCAACTTGCAATATCCGGCGTTCCGCCTCCTCAGCCCAAAGACGATCAATTTCTGGATCGATAGTCTGGTTGAGGCTTTCCAGAAGTTACTTGATAAGGCTCAATCGAAGATTTGCCGGTAGAGAGAGTGCTTCTTCTATGATTCTGTCGTGTGTCGTTGGCATGGTATTCATTAATCAAGGATTGTGTTATTACTGCTTAATTCACTAAACATAACGTGATGACTGTACTGAATTTACCGCTTCGTTAGATGCTTTACTCGCTCTTTGATCTTGCATTTCGTATTCAGTTCCATTATTGGGTGATATGATAGAATTATATAATCCCTGTATAGATACTGCTAATACTGCGAGTCCACCAATAAAAATATATAGATTGATTTGAGATATATATTTCATGACATCATCATTAATGCTTCCGACGATTAAAACGCAACCACATATAACTCCACTAGAGTTAAGAACAGTGGTGATCATAACCGAATGGTCAAATATCTTCTTGCCTGAATGGCATTGAAATAAATACAATCCGACGGCAATGAGCGCAAGCACTATAGATGGTAAAAGAACCACTTTATCCATACTCTATTTCTCCTTATCTAACTTATAGAATAAAGCAAGCCCTCCTACAATCGCTGCTCCAGCGATCAAACCTACAGGGCCAGCGATTGAGGCTCCTAGTGCCGCAGCCCCTACAGCACTGCTAATGGTACCAGCGGCAGCTCCCGCAGTAACAGCTGCTCCGGTTGCAAATTTTGTTCCTGTCGTTGATATTTTTTTTTGGGCATCAACTTTACATTCATTTTCACTCATCTTACCCCCCATTTTGAATGATCTTAATGATAGTTTTCATTAGCGCTCTTAGAATAGAAATATGTAAATCATATAAGAGAGCTTCTCGCCGCACATAAAAAACGTTTGTATGATTTATTTCTAAAATTCTCGACTCTTGATTTGCCTCCTTGTAAGGAATCTGGACATACCTGCTCTAAGACTTTATCAAGTAAATCATAAGCAAAATCCCGCATTTCACCGCGACAAAAATTCTTGGCAGTCCCGACAAGTCGGGACTGCCCCTACAGCATATCGTGATCCGTAAGCATCAACACCAGACTTCGATCATCCACAACCGTAAAAATCGGCGGCAACAGCCTCAACGGGATACTTTTACCGTTCGTTCGTCGTTGTTGAAATTGAAGTATACCAAAGAAATCCGTTCCATTCGATGAACCTCCATACCAAAACCTGGGTACAGCGGTTGCCTGTGCCGATAGATGTAGCGTGGGACTTTTTTTCGCAGCCGGACAATCTTGCCCGGATCACTCCGCCGGAGATGTTTCTGCGGGTCGATGGCGGGAGCACCGGAAAGCCGATTTATGAAGGGATGCAACTGAGCTACACGCTCTATCCCTTCATGATGGTTCCCGTGCGGTGGACGACCGAAATCATGCGGGTCTCGCGGCCCGACTTCTTCGAGGATCGCCAGCTCGAAGGGCCGTACGAGCTGTGGCATCACACGCACCGTTTTCGCGAAATCGAAGGCGGCACGGAGATGACCGACATCGTGGAGTACGCGCTGCCATTCGACCTCTTCGGCGAGGTGGTCGAGGCGCTGATCGTTGGGCGTCGGCTCGACGAGGTGTTCGAATATCGGCGGCGGCGCGTCGAGGAGATTTTCGGCGGCATGGCGTGACGGGGATTGCAATTGAGCGGGAAAATGCTAAATTCCCTCCGCAAAGAAAGATGTTCTTTCACATGATTAGCTGGTGCCGGCTTCAAAGCCGGAGAATAGGGAAGTACGTGAGATTCGTACACTGTACCCGCAACTGTACAACGGCAAGCTGCCGCTGACAGGCATGGCCTCATGCCTCGAAGCTTGCAGTCGCTGTGTGTCACTGCCCGAAGTCCTCCACGGACGGGGCGGGAAGGCCGCAGCGGTTCAGCCGTTAAAGTCAGGAGACCTGCCAGTTACTCTTTGCTCAGTGACAAGACTACGGGTTAATAGTCAGGCAAAGCGCTTCCGGTACCACCGACTGTTCAGCACTGTTTTTCCATGCCCTCTCTTTTTTACGTCAAAGGCGCAAAGCCGCGTTGACGTGTTTCAGGCATGGTCGAACCATCGAGCTGTTCCGCCGGGAACCGGGTCAGTCCTTTTCCTCAACCCCTGTCTGTTGATTTTTTTCAATTCAACACAGGACAACACACCATGAACAAACGAACGCTCGCCATCCTCATGTCGGCCATGCTCGCAAGCCCCACGCTCCACGCCGAAGAGGCCGGGCCGGATTATGTCGGCAACGAAATCGTCGTGACGTCGAGCAGGGTGCGTCAGCCGAAAAAAGAGCTGACCTCGAACATCACCATCATCACGAAGGATGAGATACGCCAGTCGTCAGCCAGCGATCTGAGTGAACTTCTCGCCGAAAAGAATCTCGGCCACATCCAGAAATATCCCGGTACATCGACCTCCGTCGGCATCCGCGGTTTCAGGACTGAAACCCACGGCAACGACCTGATGGGCAAGGTGCTCGTGCTGCTCGACGGTCGCCGTGCAGGCACCGGCAACCTCGCCAAGATCATGACGGCCAACGTTGAGCGCATCGAGATCATCAGAGGCCCTGCCGCTGTGCAGTATGGTTCCGCGGCGATTGGCGGCGTGATCAACGTCATTACGGCCAAAGGTTCGGGAACGCCTTCGGCTTCAATCGAACAGAAACTTGGCGGGAACGATTTTTCCATGACCGAGGCCACGGTTCAGGGCAAAACCGGACGTTTCGACTATTCGGGCAGCCTCTCAAAAGCGGATGCCGGTAGCTACAAAACGGCCAAAGGGGTGACGTACCAGAATACCGGCTATCGGGATCAGAAGATGGCAAGTCTGAATGCGGGATACGAGATTGCCGACGGCCAGCGGATCGGCATGATCGTTCACGCCTTCGATGTGGACAAGGCTGGCTCGCCAAGTTATCTGAATTCGCCGGACCTCGATGCCTATACAGTTCAGAGCAACCATTCGGTCGATTTCAAGTATGATGGCGCGACCTCCAGCCGGAACGTTTCATGGATGGCCCGTTACTTCACCGGTCAGGATCGGTATCGTTATGTCGATCCGAGCAGCGGGTATCAAAGCAAAAACGTGATCGATCAGCGCGGTGCCCAAGCGCAGGTTTCCTGGCAGCCCGGCGCTCTGAGGCTTACCACCGGATTTGACTGGCTGAAATACGAGCTGAATTCCACACTGAAGCCGAGTTGGGCCTCCTATGAAAATCCGGCCGGTTTCGTTCTCGGAAAATACGGCTTGTTCGACGAACGCCTGATTCTGACTGCTGGTGTGCGTTACGACGACTATCACGTCAACATGAAACCGAGCGAAGGTACGTCGAGGAGCAAGGACAACTTCGCGCATCAGGCCGGAGTTGCGTGGCAGGCAACCGACGCGCTCAAGCTCAGGGGATCGTTCGCCGAAGGCTTCAGGATGCCGTCGGAACGAGAGCTGGCGGGCAATATCACGAGCTGGGGTTCAACCTACATCGGCAATCCCGATCTCAAGCCGGAATCGAGCGATACCTGTGAAGTCGGCATGGATCTCGCCTGGAAAGGACTCAATGCTTCGCTGACGTGGTTCAGCAATGACTACACAGACATGATCCAGACCAAAGCGATTGCGGCCTCGACATACACCTATCGCAACATTGGCAGCGCCACGTTGTCCGGCATCGAAGCCGAACTCTCGAAGGTGCTGGCTCTCGACGGCTCTGCGTGGACGTTCGAACCCTGTGCCGGATATACCTATCTGTTGCAGTACCGTGACAATGTGACCGGTGACGATCTGCTCTTCACCCCTCAGTGGAACGCGAGCACAGGGCTGAAAGTGCATGACGGACGCGGCTTCAGCGGCGCGTTCAATCTCGCCTATACCGGCAAGACCCTCGTCCAGAACTACGAGACCGGCTCTGGCGAGGTGGTGCCGAAAGGCGGGTTCGCCGTGGCCGATCTTTCCGTATCGAAGAAATTTCCGTTCAGCGGCAAAGAGGTGAAAGGGCCGGGAATCACCATCAGCGCAGAGATCAACAACCTCTTCGACCGCGATTACCAGTATGTCAAGGGCTATCCGATGCCTGGCCGAACTTTTGTTTTCGGTCTGAAGGCGGATATCTGAAACCGCTAATCCAGTGCCAATCATGAAAAAAATTGTCATGATCCTGCTGCTCCTGCTTTTTGCGGGAGAAGCGGGCAGGGCGGAGGGGCGCATCGTCAGCCAGTCGCCCTACATTACCGATACGTTACGCTCACTCGGTCTCGAAAACCGCATTGTCGGCGTGAGCCGGTATGACGATCTCGACCTGCCGAAGACCGGTGGCGTGATCGATCCCGATCCGGCGGCCATCGCGGCGCTGCATCCCGATTACCTCTTCGTCTCGGACTGGACAAGCCCGGAGACGCGAGGGCAACTGACTCCTGCTGGCGCGAAGCTCGTCGTGCTGCACGGCTTCAAAAGCATGGCGGAGATTGGCGGAAACATCCGCGCCATCTGCGACGCGCTTGGCATCGAGGGGGGCGAGCGCAGGGCCGGGGCGTTCGAGCGGCAGTGGCGCGAGGCCGCGGCGCAAGTCAACGGCGGCGGACGGCGGGCGCTGATTCTGTCGAGCTGCGAGGGCAACCCGTTCTCGTTCGGCGTCAACACCTATCTTTACGACCTTTTCACGGCGGCAAGATTCCAGATCGTCGAGGATTATCCGGGAATACGCCATGTCGCCCCGACGGAGCTGATCGGCACTGTCTGGGAGCTGGTCGAGGAGAAGAGGCCGGAGATCGTGTTCGTGCTTCAGAAGGATGGCTACGAATGCCCCGTGCGGATTCCCGAAGGCAACTACCGGATCGTGCGGCTTGATGGCCCGCATTTCGTGTCCCCATCGCCAAAAATTCTTGAAGGACTCGCCGATTTGAAGTGGCAGTTCGGCAGTCGTAACCAGAAAAAAGAATCGAAATGACCATCAGTACAGACGAGCGTGACGCGCTCTATAAAGTCATTCACAGCCGCCGCGACGTGCGGGGGCAGTTTTTGCCCGACCCGGTGCCGGAGGGGGTGCTTCGCCGGGTGCTCGATGCGGCGCATCATGCGCCAAGCGTCGGCTTCATGCAGCCGTGGGACTTCGTCGTCGTGCATGACCTTGCCGTCCGAAAGCAGATCAAGGCGGGCTTCGAAGCGGCCCACGCCGAGGCGGCGGCGATGTTCGACGGGGAGCGACGGGAGCAGTATCGCGGCTTCAAGCTCGAAGGAATTCTCGAAGCGCCGGTCGGCGTCTGCGTCACCTGCGACCGGACGCGCAGCGGCGAGGTGGTGATCGGGCGGACGGCCAATCCCGAAATGGATTTGTACAGCTCGGTCTGCGCCGTGCAGAACCTGTGGCTCGCCGCTCGGGCGGAGAATCTCGGCGTCGGCTGGGTGAGCATCATCCATCACGACAGTGTCCGCCAGGCGCTCGGTATTCCGGAGCACGTCGTGCCGGTGGCGTGGCTCTGCATCGGCTACGTGAGCTTTTTCCACGAAACGCCGGAGCTGGAGCAGGCGGGTTGGCTGCCGCGCCTCGCGCTCGACGATCTCGTCCATCAGGAGCAGTGGTGAAAAATACGGCAACGCCCATGACCAATATTGCCGTACTTGGCACTGCCTCGGACGCGGGCAAAAGCATCGTGGCTACCGCGCTTTGCCGGATTTTCCGTAACGCGGGGATCGACGTTGCTCCGTACAAGGCGCAGAACATGTCGAACAACTCTGGCGTCACGCCCGATGGCCTCGAAATGGGGCGGGCGCAGATCGTGCAGGCGAGGGGAGCGCGGGTCGCGCCTCATGCCGACATGAACCCCGTGCTGCTCAAGCCCAACACCGACACCGGGGCGCAGGTCGTTTTGCAAGGGCGCGTCTGCACGGACAAGACTGCCCGCGAATATTTCGGCGACACGCGGCGCTGGGCGGAGGCGGCCTTCGAGAGCCTCGACAGGCTTATGGCGCGGCACGAGCTGATCGTGCTCGAAGGGGCCGGATCGTGCGCCGAAATGAACCTCTACGAGCGCGATTTCGTCAACTTCCGCAGCGCTCGCCGGGCCGGGGCAGCGGTGATCCTCGTGGCCGACATCGACCGCGGCGGCGTCTTCGCGCAGGTGGCGGGCACACTCGCGGTGATTCCACCCGAAGATCGGGCGCTGGTCAAAGGGGTGATCGTGAACCGCTTCCGGGGCGACAAATCACTGTTCGAGGATGGCGTAAAAATGCTCGAATCGATGACCGGCGTACCGGTGCTTGGCGTGATTCCGTATTTCCGGGGCTTCACCATCGACGCCGAGGACGCCGTGCCGCTCTCCTCGGTGGTCGATCCCAGGCGCGATCCCTCCGCCGACAAGATCGGCATCGCGGCGATCTACTTCCCGCACATCTCCAACTTCACCGACCTCTCGCCGCTGGAGCAGGACCCATCCGTAGAGCTGCACTACCTGCACCATCCCAGGCCGCTCGATGCGTACAAGGCGCTGGTGCTGCCGGGGTCGAAGAACGTGCGCGGCGACTTCGAGTGGCTCGAACGGATGGGGTGGCGCAAAGAGATCGAGGCGTTCCGGGCGCGGGGCGGCGTGATCGTCGGCCTCTGCGGCGGCTACCAGATGCTCGGCGAGCGCATCGCCGATCCGCACGGCGTCGAAGGCGCTCCGGGCGCGAGTGCGGCGCTCGCAATGCTGCCGGTCGAGACGGTGCTCGAACGCGAAAAGGCGCTCTCGAACAGCGTCGGCAAACTTGCCGGAAGCTCATGCCTCGTAAGCGGTTACGAGATTCACATGGGGCGCACGTCGCTCGCCGGGGGCGCGTCGCCTCTCGTCGAGGTGACGGAGCGCAACGGCGTAGCGTCAGGAGATTTCGACGGCGTCCGTAGCGCTGACGGGCGGGTGATGGGCACCTATTTCCACGGCTTTTTCGACGAACCCGGCGTCCGGCGCTGGTTCCTGCGGCTGCTCGACAGCGAGTATGTGCCCGCCGCCGCGTCCGCCGCCGATCCGTTCGAGTTGCTGGCCGCTCACTTTGCGGAGAATCTCGATCTGAAGAAGCTTTTCGAGATTGCCGGTATCGGAGGTTCAGCGTCATGAGCGGCGATCATCTGCTTGCGCACCGCCACGGCGACCGGACGGGCGAGCTCGCTGGCGGCGGCGCTGTGCTCGATTTCAGCGTCAACCTCGCGCCGGCCGCGCCGCCGCTCTCGGAACTCTCCTTTTCATCCATTCCGCTCGCTGCCTATCCGTCGATGGACGGGCGCGGCGTCCGCGATTTTTACGCGGCCCGCTTTGGTCTCGATCCCGAGTGCGTGCTCGCAACGAACGGGGCTATCGAGGCCATCTATCTCCTGCCGCGAGCGCTCGGCCTGAAGCGCGTGCTCGTGCCGCAGCCATCGTTCTTCGATTACGGTCGTGCTTGCCGCCTCGCCAGTGCGGAGGTTGTCCCTCTTGCACTGAGCGAGTCTGGCAGCTTCGCCTTCCCCGGCATCGACGCGCTGGCCGAGGCGCTCGCCGGATGCGATGCGATGATGGTTGGAAGTCCGAACAATCCGACCGGCATTCTGATTCCGAAGGAGCTGCTGCTTGCGCTCGCTTGCCGCTTTCCCGACAAGACCTTCATTATCGACGAAGCATTCATCCAGTTCACGGAGGAGTTTCCGTCGAACTCGCTCATGCCGGAGATTCGGGCCTTCAAAAACATCGTGGTGATCCATTCGCTGACCAAATTTTACGCCATCGCCGGCTTGCGGCTTGGCGCAATCGTGGCGCATCCGTCGATGATCGAGCGGCTCTACGTCCACAAGGAGCCGTGGACGGTCAACGCCGTTGCGGAGCACGCCGCCAGCAAATTGCTGCACTGCGGCGAGTACGAGCGGGAAGTACGCTCCATCGTCCGCGAAGGTCGCCGACAGATTGCCGACGGGCTGGCCGGGAACTCCGCGATCACGCTGCATGGCGGCGCGGCGAACTTCTTTTTCGCCTCCGTCACGGGCGGCCTCGCGCTCGACGACCTCGTCGCCCATCTCCGGTTGCGCGGCATCCTCGTGCGCGATTGCCGGAACTTCGAGGGAATTGCGCCGGTGTATTTTCGCTTCTGCATCCGCAAGACTGACGAGAACCGGTGGCTCATCGAGGCGCTGAACGATTTCGCCGAGTCGTCCCGGATCGCGAAAGCCGCCGTCGAGGAGGCGGTATCGTGACCTGGTTGCTCATGCCAGCGGCGTTCCTGCTCGATCTGCTGCTTGGCGATCCGCAGTGGTTTCCGCACCCGGTGCGGCTGGTTGGCAAGCTTGCGTCCGCAACGGAACGGCTGTTTCGGGCTATGCGCTTTCTGCCGCTCCGGCTGGCGGGCATTCTGACGGCAATCGTGGTTATCGGCACGACGGCGGGTGTCGTCCACTTACTAGTTTGGCAGGCGGCGCGGCTGCATCCGCTCGCGGGTGGCGCGGCCTCCATCCTGTTGCTCTATTTCGCGATTGCGCCGCGTGACCTCGCCGCCCACGCTGCCGCCGTGCGCGATGCGCTGCTGGCGGGCGATCTCGAACTTGCCCGCCGGAGGGTGGCGATGATGGTCGGGCGCGACACGGCGTCGCTCGACCAGGAAGGCGTGGCGCGGGCCGCCGTGGAGAGTGTTGCGGAGAATACGTCGGATGGCGTGATTGCGCCGCTCTTTTACGGCATCCTCTTCGGCCCGGCGGGGGCGTGGCTCTACAAGGCATCGAACACGCTCGACTCGATGTTCGGCTACCGCAACGAGCGTTACCGCGAGTTTGGCTGGGCCTCGGCGCGGTTCGACGACCTTCTCAATTTCCTCCCGGCGAGGCTGACGGTTTTGGCGGTTGCGGGCGCGGCGTTTATTTTACGGCTCGATCCGGCAGCGACGTTTCGTTCGGTCACGGAAGGCGCAAGGCGGCACGAGAGTCCGAACGCGGGCTATCCCGAATCGGCCTTCGCCGGAGCGCTCGGCGTCACGCTCGGCGGTGAGCGGAGTTACGGCGGCGTCACCAAAACCGTGCCGACGCTTGGCATCCGCAATGGCGTGATGGAGGCCGCCACGATCACTCGTGCCATGCGCCTGATGTACGCCACCGCGACGCTTTTTCTCGCGGCGGGCACAGGGCTGCTTTTTGTTCCCGGGATGTTTATGCAGTGAAGGCAGGTCAGCTGGAATCGACAGAAAGGGAAATTGGGCTGAAGCCCATGAAAGTTTGTTCAGTTCGATATCCCCGGTTTGAAAACCGGGACAATGGGAATGTAAGAGGTCTGAATGTCCGCGGGGTTGAAACCCCGCTGAGTGTAAGAGCGGGTTTTTGTTCTTTGAAGAGGTGGCCTCAAAAGTGTCCGTATTAATCCGGCGATTGAAATTCTTAAACAATTGCCCTGGACTTCAGTCCGGGGTTTACAGGTGAAATAAAATCAGAGGGCTTTAGCCCAATCTCTTCTTTCGGTGCATTTTGTGAGCTGTTGTTACCGAAGCAATAATTATATAATCGATCAAATTATGACACAGAAAAGGGTTCTCCTCTTTACCGGCAACGGCAAGGGCAAGAGCACGGCGGCGTTCGGGATGCTCTCCCGCGCACTCGGTCACGGTATGAAGGCTCGCGTCATCCAGTTCGTCAAGGCGCAGGAAGGGGTTGGCGAGGTGCTCTTTTTCACCCGCTTCGATGGTGTCGAGTGGGATCACTATGGCAAGGGGTTCCTGCCGACCAATCCCGACAGCCCGATGATGGAGAAGCACAAACAGGCGGCGGAGTTCGGGTTTGAGGAGGCGCTCGAAGCGCTGGCCTCGGATGAGTACGATTTCGTGCTGCTCGACGAGGTGTGCTTCGCGCTGTCCAAAAACATCATTCCGCTCGAACCGCTCGTCAAGGCGATTGTCGATGCCAGCGACAAAATCATCGTGCTGACCGGGCGCAACGCGCCGCAGGCGCTGATCGATCTGGCCGACACCGTGACCGAGATGCGCATGGTCAAGCATGGCTACGAGCAGGGTCTGCTTTCGCAGGCCGGAGTGGAGGAGTGAGCCTGACGAAGGGAGGCTCCACATCCAAATGCGGCGACGGCTGCCGACCCGCTCCGTTCAACGGTTCGCCGAAGAACCGTCGCCGGGCGCTCCTGCTCGTTGCCGCCGTGCCGCTGCTCTTCGCCGTGTCGGCGATGCTCGGCCCGTCGGGCGTCGGCCTGCCCGACACGGCGAGCGTTTCGGGCCGCGCCATTCTCGACCTGCGGCTTGGGCGCTTCTTCATGGGAATGCTCGTCGGCGCGGCGCTCTCGACCTCCGGCACGGTGTTCCAGGCGATCCTGCGCAATCCGCTCGCCGAACCCTACGTGCTCGGCGTGAGCGGCGGCGCGGGACTTGGCGCGGCCTTGAGCATCCTCGTCGGCGGAGCGTTCATCGGCGCGATTGGCCTGCCGCTGACCGCCTTCGCCTTCGCCCTGCTGACGCTGCTCGTGGTGTATGCCATCGCCAATCAGGGGGGCGTGCCTTCGGTTTACAGCCTGATCCTCAGCGGCGTGATCGTCAGCGCCATCTGTTCGAGCGTCATCATGTTCCTCGTTTCGACCGCTGACATCGAGGGGATGCACACCGTTGTCTGGTGGATGCTCGGCAACCTTCAGCCAGCCTCCTGGGCGGAGCAGTTCGTGTCGCTCGCCTTCATTCTGGCGGCTATTGTTGGCCTGTGGCTCTTCGCTCCGGCGCTGAACGTGCTGACGCTCGGACGCGAAATGGCGCACTACCAGGGCCTCGACGCCGGGTTTGTCACTATTTCGAGCCTGCTGCTCTCGACGCTGCTCGCGGCCACGGCGGTCTCGATGGGCGGGATGATCGGCTTTGTCGGCCTGATCGTGCCGCACGTCATGCGCTCGATCTTTGGCCCTGACCACCGCTGGCTGATTCCCGCCTCGGCCATCGGCGGTGGGGCGTTCCTCGTGCTCTGCGACGCGCTTGCCCGAACGCTCATGGCTCCGGTCGAAATTCCGGTTGGCGTCGTCACGGCGCTGGCGGGCGGCCCCTTTTTCCTCATAGTGCTCCGCAAAAAGATGAAGTATGCCTGGATCGACTGACCGCCTGAAGCCCGCTCTCGCCTTCCGTGGCGTCACCGCCGGCTACAAGGGGCGCACGGTGCTGCGCGAGGTCGATTTCGAGATCGCCGAAGGGGAGTTCGTCTCGCTGATCGGCCCGAACGGCTCCGGCAAGAGCACCATGCTCAAGACGGCCACCGGCCTCGTCAAGCCTCTCGAAGGGCGGGTGGAGTTGTTCGGGCGCGAGGTCTCGTCGCTCAAACCGCGTGAGCGGGCCTCGCTCATCGGCGTGGTGCCGCAGAAGCTCGAATCGCCGATGGCCTTCACGGTTGCCGAGATCGTCATGATCGGGCGCAGTGTTCGCGGGCGGTGGGGCGGGCCGGACGCCGCCGATCACGACAGCGCCGAGCGGGCGATGATCTACACCAACGTGCTCGACCTGAAGGATCGCCTCTTCAACCAGCTCAGTGCCGGGGAGCAGCAGCGCACGGCGCTCGCGATGGCGCTCGCCCAGGAGCCGCGCATCATCATGCTCGACGAGTCGATTGCGCACCTCGACATCAACCACAGCCAGGAGGTGCTGCGCATCCTGATGAACATCAACCGCGAAGAGAAGATCACGGTGCTCTTGGTGAGCCACGACCTCAACCTCGCCGCGCAGATCGCCGACCGCTTGATGCTCATCGACAAGGGGCGGCTCGTGCGCAACGGCTCGCCGGGCGAGGTGATGGAGGAGGAGCTGCTCCGGCGCGTGTACGATTGCGATCTGCGTGTGCGGCGCGATCCCTTCAGCGGCAACCCGGTGGTGAGCGGCGTGCTTGACGCGGCCCTGCGCCGCCCGCCGGTGCGGAAGCGGCTGCACGTCATCAGCGGCGGCGGATCGGGCATCGAGCTGTTCCGGCGACTCCTGATCGAGGGGTTCGACCTGAGCGCCGGGGTGCTCAACCGGCTCGACTCCGATTCGGAGGCCGCCCGCGCCCTCGACATTCCCGCCGTGCTCGAACAGCCCTTTTCGCCGGTCGGCGGCGAGGCGCTCTCGCAGGCGCGGCGCATGGTCGAAGCGGCGGATGGCGTCGTCGCCGGACTCGTTCCCTTCGGCCCCGGCAACCTCGTCAACCTCGATCTTGCCGAACTGGCGCTCAAAGCGGGCAAGCCGGTGTGGCTGGCGGCGGGCATCGCCTCGCGGGACTACACCCCCGGCAAAGCGGCGGCGGCCAAAGCCCGCGAACTCTGCGACGGCGGGGCGGTGGAGTGGTCGAACATTCATGAACTCATGGCCCAAGTCGAACAGACCTGGCCGCAACCAAAGACGCAGCAGTGAAATGAAGCAGTACCCATTCAGGCTCGGCACCTCCTCTTACATCATCCCGGACGACATTCTGCCCAACGTGCGCTACCTCGCGGGCAAGGTCGAGGACATCGAGCTGGTGCTCTTCGAGTCCGACGAATTCAGCAACCTGCCCTCGCCGGAGGTGATCGCGGAGCTGGTCGCGTTGGCCGGGGAGCACAGTCTCACCTACTCGGTGCATCTGCCGCTCGACGTCTACCTCGGCAGCCCGTTCCGGGATGAGCGCGAGCGCTCGGTCGGCAAGTGCCGGAGGATCATCGAGCTTACCGAAGCGCTGCCGAAATCGGCCTTCGTGATGCACTTCGAGTCGGGCAAGGGTGTTGACATCAACGCATTTTCCGACGAGGAGCGGCAGATTTTCGTGGAGAGTCTCGGCGATTCGGCGCGGATGCTGCTCGACGGCTGCGGCCATCCGCCGGAGATGTTCTGCGCCGAGAACCTGAACTACCCCTTCGAGATCGTCTGGCCGGTGGTCGAAAAGTTCGGCTTCTCGGTGACGCTCGACGTGGGCCATCTCGAATACTACGGCTTCCCGACCGCCGACTATCTCGACCGCTACCTCTCGCGCACCAAGGTGCTGCACATGCACGGCACGACGGAGGGACGCGATCACAACTCGCTCGCCTACATGAATCCGAAAGCGCTCGACATGGTGGTCGAAGCGCTGCGTAAAACGGAAGGGGAGCCGAAGGTGTTCACGCTGGAGATATTCTCGGAGGCGGATTTTCTGTCGTCGTGCGAGGTGCTGGAGCGGTTTCGGGGATCAGGGGAGCTGTTGTTGGATGTGGTTCCGTAGGGGCGAGTCAATGGCAAACAGTCCTGAATCCTCTGTCATTGCGAGGAGCATCGCGACGTGGCAATCCATGCAGAATCGGCGAAGACACTAAAGATGGATCGCCACGTCCCGACGAGTCGGGACTCGCGATGACGAAGCCCCGGATAAACGAACTTTTCAAATGTTCACTATGAAAATCAGCCATCATGCCTGAAGTAATTTATGTGACCGGCGGGGCGCGGAGCGGGAAAAGCAGTTATGCGCTTCGGCTTGCGGAGCCTTACGAGCGGCGGGTGTTTCTGGCCACCGCCGAGGCGTTTGACGGCGAGATGCAGCGGCGCATCGACAAGCATCGCGATGAGCGCGAGGGGCAGTTCGTGACCGTCGAGGAGCCGCTCTTCATCGACCGCGCCATCCGCAATCTTCCCGAAGGCACGAGAGTGGTGCTGCTCGATTGCCTGACCGTGTGGCTCGGCAACTTGATGCACCATCTCGGCAACGAAGCGGCGATCAACGAGCGGATCGACGCCCTGCTCGACGTGCTCCAGGCGCCGCCCTGCGACATCATTCTCGTCTCGAACGAAGTCGGCATGGGCATCGTGCCGGAAAACGCGATGGCCCGCGAGTTCCGCGATCTGGCCGGAACGCTCAACCGCAAAGTGGCCGAACGCGCCACGCAGGCATTCCTGCTGTGCAGCGGCCTGCCGCTTGTTCTCAAACAGCGGAGCTGATCTGTTTGCGCTTTAGTCCAGGGTTGTGAACGACAGGAAAGAAATAAAGGAGTTAGGGAAATCCCCCCTTAATCCCCCCTTTGCCAAAGGGGGGGGCAAAATTGAACCCTTCCCCTTTAGTAAAGTGGGGATCAAAATTGAACCCTTCCCCTTTAGTAAAGTGGGGATCAAAATTGAACCCTCCCCCTTTAGTAAAGTGGGGATCAAAATTGAACCTTCCCCCTTTACTAAAGTGGGGGGCAAAATTGAACCCTCTCCCTTTCGTAAAGTGGGGATCAAAATTGAACCCTTCCCCTTTCGTAAAGTGGGGATCAAAATTGAACCCTCCCCTTTCGTAAAGTGGGGATCAAAATTGAACCTTCCCCCTTTAGTAAAGTGGGGATCAAAATTGAACCCTCCCCCTTTAGTAAAGTGGAGGGCAAAATTGAACCCTTCCCCTTTAGTAAAGTGGAGGGCAAAATTGAACCCTTCCCCTTTAGTAAAGTGGGGATCAAAATTGAACCCTCCCCCTTTAGTAAAGTGGAGGGCAAAATTGAACCCTCTCCCTTTAGTAAAGTGGGGATCAAAATTGAACCTTCCCCCTTTACTAAAGTGGGGGGCAAAATTGAACCCTCTCCCTTTCGTAAAGTGGGGATCAAAATTGAACCCTCCCCCTTTAGTAAAGTGGGGATCAAAATTGAACCCTCCCCCTTTAGTAAAGTGGGGATCAAAATTGAACCCTCCCCCTTTAGTAAAGTGGGGATCAAAATTGAACCCTCCCCTTTACTAAAGGGGGGCAGGGGGGATTCCAAACACCGAAAATCGAAGAGCATTTATTGTCGCCAAAGTAATAATTAATGTGTTTCCGACACAGTATCCAACTATCAATATTTTTCGTCACCGAATTTAACATCAGTACCATCCATGACCGACCGATTCCAGCAGCTTCTCGCCTCCATCAAGCCTGTCGATGTGTCGCTTTCGGGCGCAGTTCAGGCGCATCTCGACGATCTCACCAAACCGCAGGGGAGCCTTGGGCGGCTCGAAGAGATTGCTATGAAATATTGCATCGCGACCGGCACGACGAAGCCCTCGCTGTCGAAAAAGAAAGTCTTCTGCTTCGCGGGTGATCATGGCGTGGCTGCCGAGGGGGTGTCGGCGTTTCCCGCCGAGGTGACGCCGCAGATGGTCTATAACATGCTCGGCGGCGGGGCGGCCATCAATGTGCTGTCGCGCAATGCCGGAGCCGATCTCGAAGTGGTCGATATGGGGGTGAACCACGATTTCGCGGCGCATCCGATGCTGCGCCGCTGCAAGGTGAAGCACGGCTCGGCGAACATGGCGCACGGCCCGGCGATGAGCCTCGACGAGACGCTTCAGGCTATCATGGCAGGCGCGGAACTCGCCATCGAGGCGCGAGGGCAGGGGTACGAATTGCTCGCCACCGGCGAGATGGGCATCGCCAACACCACCCCCGCCACGGCGCTCTACGCCACCTTGCTCGACCTGCCGGTCGAGTCGATCACCGGGCGCGGCACGGGCATCGACGACGAGCGCCTCCGGCACAAGATCGCGGTGATCGAGCATTCAATCGAGGTCAATCGCGCCCACCTCGCCTCGCCGCTCGAAACGCTGGCGGCGCTTGGCGGCTTCGAGATTGCGGGCATCTGCGGCCTGATTCTCGGCGCGGCGTCGGTAGGAGTGCCGGTGGTGGTTGATGGCTTCATCTCCAGCTCGGCGGCGGTTTGCGCCATGAAGCTCTCGTGCAAGGTGAGCGACTACCTCTTTTTCAGCCACCTCTCCAACGAGCAGGGCCACCGTGCGGTGATGCAGAAGCTCGGCGCGAGGCCGATCCTCGACCTCGACCTGCGGCTCGGCGAGGGCACCGGTGCGGCCTTGGCGATGCAGGTTATCGAAGCGGCGGTGAAAATCTGCAACGAAATGGCTACCTTCAGTTCGGCGGGAGTTTCCGGCAAACACGACTGAACAACATGGACTCTTTTCTCGACATACAGCGCCAGCGGGCCGACGGCGACAGCCGGTTCATCGACTGCAACGGCTTCCGCGTGCACTATAAATTATATGGCAGCGGCAAGCCGCCCTTCATCGTGCTGCTGCACGGCAGCTTTCTGAGCATCCGCTCGTGGCGCGACGTCGCGGTTCCGCTCGCCGAGAACGCAACCGTGCTCGCCTTCGACCGTCCTGCCTTCGGCCTCACCTCGCGCCCAGTGCCCTCTCGATCCAACGAAGCGCGCTACAGCCCCGAGGCGCAGTGCGACCTCGTCGTGGCGCTGATGGACAAGCTCGGCATCGACCGCGCCGTGCTCGTCGGCAACTCCACCGGCGGCACGCTGGCGCTCCTGACGGCGCTGCGCCATCCCAGGCGCGTACAGGGTCTCGTGCTTGTCGGCGCGATGATCTACAGCGGCTACGCCAACAGCGAGGTGCCTGCCGTGATGAAGCCCTTCATGAGGGCGATGTCGCCGGTGTTTTCGCGGCTCATGAAAAAGATCATCACCAGACTCTACGACAAGAACATCCGGGGATTCTGGCACATCAAGTCGCGTCTGTCGGATGAGACGCTCGCCGCGTTCAGGAGCGACCTGATGGTGGGCGACTGGTCGCGTGGATTCTGGGAGCTGTTCCTCGAAACGCATCGCCTCCACTTCGACAAGCGCGTCTCTTCGGCCTGGGCACCGTCGCTCGTCGTGACGGGCGAGCACGACCTGACGGTCAAGACCGAAGAGAGCTTCCGGCTGGCTAAAGAGCTGCCGAAGTCGGAACTGCTCGTGATTCCCGACTGCGCCCATCTGCCGCAGGAGGAGAAGCCGCAAGAGTTTGTCAAAGGGGTGCAGGGTTTCGTCGGGAGGCTCGCCTGATGGCGGGCGGCCTCGTGACGGCGCTTCGCACGCTGACGATTCTCCCCGTTCCGGGCCGGGAGGCCGAGCGCTTCAGCGACTCGCTCTTCTGGTTTCCGTTCGTCGGTCTCGTCATCGGCACGCTCGAAGCGCTGCTTGCCCGCTTCGGGGTGCTCGCCGGATGGTACGAAATGGCCGCGCTGCTTGCGCTTGGCGGCGGTATCGTCCTGACACGGGGATTGCACGCCGACGGCCTGGCCGATCTCGCCGACGGCTTTTTCGGCGGGCGCAACCGCGAGGCGGCGCTGCGCATCATGAAAGATCCCAACGTCGGTTCGTTCGGCTCGCTGGCGCTCATCTTCGTGATGCTCTTCAAATTTGTCTGCCTCGTCGAACTGGCGCGATACGAAGCGTTCGGTACCATGACCGCTGGCGTGTTGCTCGCCCGCATGGGCCAGGTGCTCCTCGCCACGTGGCTGCCCTACGCACGGGCCGAGGGAGGTACGGCAACCGCCTTCGTCGATGGCGCGGGATGGCCGCACCTGTTCGTCGCCGTCGCTTCGGCATTCGTCTTTCTTCTCTATCCGGTCGGCTTCGGCTGGCCGCGAGCGCTCTTCCTCACGGCGAGCGCCCTCGCATCAACCTTCGCCCTCGGCCTGTTGAGCCGCCGCAAGATCGGCGGCGTCACCGGCGACGTGCTCGGCGCGTGTAGCGAGCTGACCGAAGCCTTCGTCTGGCTCGCTGCCGTGTTGTCGATACGCTTTCCGTTCCTGAGTTTGATGTAAGCTTCAGTCCACATACTGTTTTATCGCTTCGGCAAGAATATACCGCAAATGCCTTCTCAGTAAGAAATTGGGCTAAAGCCCTTCTTTATTAAGTTTTATCTGCATACCCCGGACTGAAGTCCGGGGCAATTGTTAAGAGTTTTAATAGCCGCTGCAATTACAATGCATTGATCAATCAAATGCTTGGCTCTCAGTTTCTTTGTCATTCTGAACGAAGTGAAGAATCCAGTTTCTCCGATCATCACAATAACTGACAGATTCATAATGCGTTACGCGCCGATTCTGGATTCTTCGCCCGACTCGTAGTAATTCCAATTCCATATCGTTTCTGCGATGACCGTCGCTGTCATACCAAAAGCAAGGCACTAAAGTGACCTTGTTAATAGTCGTTTTGATCTGAAAATTGAATAACAAGAAGAGAAATCCGTTTTCCATCATAAAAGTCTCTGATTGTTACTTTCGTGACAGCTTCAGTCTTTTCCATCGGGCGTTGCTTATCAGCCATCGGATGGTTATTATGGAAGCGCATAAATAATAGTATTCCGTAACAAATTCAGCACAGCAGATATGAGCAGCGATATGATCGTCACGTTTGGCGGCGGCAAGAAGGTCAATGCCGATTTCAGGGGATTCACCATTGAGACCGACCAGTCGGAATACGCTGGTGGCGAAGGTTCCGCGCCTGAGCCGTTTACCCTTTTCCTCGCCTCGATTGGCACCTGCGCAGGCATTTTCGTGCTCTCCTTCTGCCAGAGCCGCGATATTCCAACCGAGGGAATCAGGCTCGTCCAGAGCCACGAGCCGAAGCCGGAAGGGCGCGGCATCGGCAAGATCACCATCACCATCGAGCTGCCTCCCGATTTTCCTGAAAAGTACAAGGATGCGGTGATCAACGCGGCCAACCTCTGCGCCGTAAAAAAACACATCATGGAGCCGCCGGTGTTCGAGGTCAGAACCGAAACTGTGGGGGCGTGACAAGCACGCCTTAATGTGTCCTGACGAGTCGGGATCGTTACATGTTATTACTCCGGCAACAATAAATCTCAAAAGCCGCCCCAGTAAGAGATTAGGCTAAAGCCCAGATTTATTATGCGTTATCCGCATACCCCGGACTGAAGTCCGGGGCAATTGTCAGGAGTTTTAATCGCCAGAGTAATAAAAGAGATGGAGTCGTTCGTGGTGTGTCAAGATATAAATGACGGACATTCGTCATCCCGAGTCCCGACGAGTCGGGATGTGGCGATCCATCTCTTATGGTCTTCACTGACTCCGCATGGATTGCCACGTCGCGATGCTCCTCGCAATGACGGGGGAGGAACGGGCTTGTTTGGCATTGACGTGCCGCTGACAGCAACACGAAGTCTTTTAGAATGGCGTCTTCACGATTGATACTACAACAAAGGCTGTCCAGGAGTGTCCTCGTTCCGACAGCCTTCCTGCTTTGAACGATACTGGTCGATCCATGAAACAATCCCGCGCCGGCAGACCGCTTCAGAGCCGTTCTGTCGAAGAACTTCCGAGAATCACCTGTTTTCTACCCGAAGGGGTCGAACCCGGGCGGTTGCAGAATGTCGTCCTGTCGGTCGATGAGATCGAGGCGTTGCGCCTTGCCGACCTCGAAGGGATGTACCACGCCGATGCCGCCGAAAAGATGAAGGTCTCGCGCCAGACCTTCGGTCGGATCATCAAGTCGGCGCGGAAAAAGGTGGCCGAAGCGCTGGTTGGCGGCAAGAGCATCTGCATCCGCGGCGGCAAAATCGATGGGTGCTGCCTGGCCGGGCATTCGCAATGTCCGGCGTTCTGCGTCTGCCCGCAGTGCGGATACGAGGAGCCGCATGTGCCGGGCGTCCCCTGCCGGATGATGGCATGTCCGCATTGCAACATTCCGCTCGCGCGAAAAGGGACGTAGAACTATGTCGATTGAGAGAGGATTGGAGTTTTCCGTTTTGCCGACGCCGCGCATCCACTTCGGACCAGGTGCGCTCTCGAAGCTTCCATGTCTTGTCGCCGCCTATGGCCGGAGGATGCTGCTCGTCACAGGTTTGCAGACGTTGCGGCGCTTGGCGGTCGCGTCCCGAATGCTCGACGAACTTCGCCGCGCCGGGATCGAGTACATGCGTCTCGAAGTCGAGCGCGAGCCGTCGCCGGAGCTGATCGACGAGGCGGTCGCGCTCGGTCGCGCAACGCCATACGACGTCGTTGTCGCCATCGGCGGCGGCAGCGCCGTGGATGCCGGAAAAGCGATCTCTGCGATGCTGCTTCAGCGCGATTCCGTCGAACGCTTCATCGAGGGGCAGCCCGGCTTCACGCCGCACGACGGGCGCAAGGTTCCGTTCATCGCCGTGCCGACCACCTCCGGCACAGGTACCGAGGCGACGAGCAACGCCGTCATCAGCCGCGTCGGGCCGGGCGGCTACAAGCGCTCGCTCCGCCATCCGGCCTTCGTGCCGAACGAGGCGATCATCGATCCCGAACTCATGACCTCCGCGCCGCCGGAGCTGACCGCTGCCTCGGCCATGGACGCCTTCACGCAGTTGCTCGAAGCCTACCTCTCGCCTATCGCCAGTCCCTACACCGACGCCGTTTCATGCAGCGGCCTCGTGCATTTCAGCCGCTCGTTCGAGCGAGCCTGCGGTGACGGCGCAAGCGACCTGACTGTCCGCGCCGACATGGCCTACGCGGCGCTCATGTCGGGCATCGCGCTCTCCAACGCGGGCCTCGGCATCGTGCACGGCTTCGCCTCGTCGGTCGGCGGCCTGTTCGACATTCCGCACGGCACGCTCTGCGCCACGCTGCTGGCAGAATCAACACGAGAGAACATCCGCCAGCTCCGCGCATCCGACGGCGGCGAGGCGGCCTTGCGGAAGTTCGCCAATGCCAGCCGCATCCTCACCGAAAGCACGACCGGTAACGTCGCGGACGACTGCGACCGCCTCGTCGATCTCCTCGAATCATTGCAACAGCGCTACTCCTTCCCCCGCCTCGGCGAATTCGGCGTCCGTGAGGCCGATTTCGACGCCATCATCCCCGCCACAAGAAGCAAAACCAACCCCGTTCTTCTGGATGAAACCGCGATGCGGCGGATTCTCAAGGCAAGATTGTGATAATGGATAATGGATAATGGATAATGGATAATGGATAATGGATAGTTGATAATGCGGGAAAGGGGACTGAATGTCCTGTAGAGGCGGAGCTGCGTGTCCGCCCTTGACCCAAAAATCGAGTTGTTCGAGTCTGCCCATTAAACTGTGTAAGCGGTTGAACGCTTGGCGATCATGCCTCCAAGCGGTAAATTACGGTTAAATGGCGGCTTGACTGGATTCTGCGCGGCAACCTCTTTTACGCTTCCGTCAGCAGAACCGCTGAACACTCCAACAGGTGCGGCAACAAAGACGATCTCTGAATGACCCCGAATCAAGATCCGGAACAGATCGTGCGCGACACAATCGATGCCTTGCTCAAGGCTTCGGGATGGCGCGTCCAGAGTAAAAGCCGCTTCGATCCGAACGATGGCTCCGGACAAGCCGTGAGGGAGTATCCGACCGGCACCGGCCCAGCGGATTACTTGCTTTTCGTGGACAGATGCGCCGTTGGCGTCATTGAAGCCAAGCGGGAAAGCAAGGCCGAGAACATTACCACCGTCGAAGAGCAGACCGAGGGCTATGCCAGCGCCAAACTCAAATGGGTCAGCCACAACGAGCCGCTGCCGTTTCTCTACGAGAGCACCGGCGTCATCACCCGTTTCACTGATCGCCGTGACCCCAAACCCCGTTCACGGGAGGTGTTCACCTTTCATCGCCCCGAAACGCTCAAAGAGTGGCTGGAGCAGGGTGAAAGCCTGAGAACCCGCCTGAACCGGATGCCGCCGCTGAACCCCGAAAAGCTTCCGGCCAGAGAGCTGGGACTTCGTGACTGTCAGGAATCGGCTATCAGCAACCTCGAAGCATCGTTCAAGGAGGACAAGCCCCGAGCGCTCATTCAGATGGCAACCGGCGCTGGCAAGACCTATACGGCCATCACGGCCATGTACCGGATTCTCAGGCACGCCAAAGGCAAGCGCATCCTGTTTCTGGTCGATACCCGGAACCTTGGCGAACAGGCCGAGCAGGAGATGCTCGCCTTCACACCGAGTGACGATAACCGCAAGTTTACCGAACTCTACGCGGTGCAGCGGCTGAAAAGCTCAAGCGTGCCCAAAGACGCGCAGGTCTGCATCAGCACCATTCAGCGCATGTACTCCATCCTCAAGGGCGAAGAGCTGGATGAGACCCTGGAGGAGACCAGCCCGTGGGAGCAGCAGACCCGGCCAAAGCAGCCCGTGCCCGTCGCCTACAATCCGAGGGTGCCGATAGAGTTTTTCGACTTCATCTTCATCGATGAGTGTCACCGCTCCATCTACAAGCTCTGGCAACAGGTGCTCGACTACTTCGACGCCTATCTCATCGGCCTCACCGCCACGCCGGATAACCGGACGTTCGGCTTCTTCAAGCAGAACGTGGTCAGCGAATACACCCATGAGAGGGCCGTGGCCGATGGCGTCAACGTCGGAAACGAGATTTACTATATCGATACCCGCATCACCCAGCAGGGGGCTGAATTAAGGGCAAAGCAGCTCATCGAGCGGCGCGAGAAGCAGACCCGCAAAAAACGGTGGGAAGAGCAGGACGAGGACGAACGCTATGCATCGACTCAGCTCGACCGGGACATCGTCAATCCGAGCCAGATCAGAACGGTGATCAAAGCCTTCAGAAACAGTCTGCCGGAACTGTTTCCCGGTCGAAACGAAGTGCCCAAAACGCTGATCTTCGCCAAGACCGACAGCCACGCCGACGACATCATCCAGACTGTCCGCGAGGAGTTCGGCCAGGGCAACGCTTTCTGCAAAAAGGTGACCTACAAGGCGGCGCAAGGCAGAAGAGACAAGAATGGCAATCTGATCGAGCCTGGCGAAGAGCCGAAATCGATCCTCTCGCAGTTGCGCAACGACTATAACCCGAGAATCGCCGTGACAGTGGATATGATCTCCACCGGTACCGATGTGCGCCCGCTGGAGTGCCTGCTCTTCATGCGCGATGTGAGGAGCAAAAACTACTTCGAGCAGATGAAGGGCCGGGGCACGCGAACGCTTGACTTTGACGGGCTGAGAAAGGTCACTCCATCGGCCCAGAGCGCCAAGACTCACTACGTGATTATCGATGCCGTCGGCGTCACCAGATCGCTCAAGACCTCCAGCCAGCCGCTCATCACCAGGCCTTCCGTGCCGCTGAAAGACCTGGCGATGGGCGTGATGATGGGCGCGAGCGATACCGATACCATCAGCTCGCTGGCGGGCCGCCTTGCTCGCTTGAACAGCCAGCTCGAATCCGATGAGCAGGAGCGGATCAGAAAGGTAGCGAAGGGCGTTGAGCTGACGCGCATCATCAACGGTCTGTTCGACGCCATCGACGCCGATAATGTCGAATCGAGAGCGCTGGAGCTGGCGCAACTGCCGGAGGGCAGCGATCCGGGAGACGACAAGCGCCGGGAGGCGCAAGAACAGCTCGTGCGTCAGGCGGCCACGGTGTTCAACGGCGAGCTGATCGAGCTGATCGACTCCATCCGCAGAGAGAAGGAGCAGAAGATCGACCACCACAATCTGGATGAGGTGCTCCGGGCCGAGTGGGGCAAGGATTCGAAAGAGAACGCCCGGAAGCTGGTCGATGCGTTTGCCGACTACATTCGGGAGCACAAGGATGAGATCGACGCGCTGGAGATTTTCTACGATCAGCCGCATCGCAGGCGGGAGATCACTTACGACATGATCCGTGAGGTGATGGAGCGGCTCAGGGCCGACAGGCCCGCGCTGGCCCCGTTCAGGGTCTGGAACGCATACACTCAGCTCGACGACTATAAGGGCAATCACCCGATCAACGAGCTGACCGCGCTGGTGGCTGTGATTCGCCGCGTCTGCGAGATCGACACGTTGCTCTCCAGCTACGATGCCACGGTGCGCAGAAATTTCCAGAACTGGATGCTCAAGCGTCATGCGGGCGCTGGCGAAAAGTTTAATGAGGAGCAGATGCAGTGGCTCCAGATGATCCGCGACCACATCATCAGCTCGTTCCACTGCGAGCGTGACGATCTGGAAATGGCTCCGTTCGACAGGCAGGGCGGATTGGGAAAAATGTATCAGCTTTTTGGGGCTGATATGGATAGATTGATTGCAGAAATGAATGAGGAGTTAGTGGCATGACGCTATTGGGAATCCCCCCCCCCGCCCCCCCTTTTTCAAAGGGGGGGATTTAAGTTGCAGGGTTTCAAGGTTGGCACATGGACCGAAATCCCCCCTGGCCCCCCTTTTTCTAAGGGGGGACGTAGCCCCTCCTCTACCATCCCCCTTTTTCTAAGGGGGGACGTAGCCCCTATCCTCTACCCTCCCCCTTTGAAAAAGGGGGATCGAGGGGGATTCAAACAGGATTAAGGGGATTCGGGGGATTGAGAGGAAAGGAAGAAGGAAAAAGGGAGAATGATGGAAGCGTACAACAAAATACTCAAGGAGCCATCACGAAGATTGCGCTGTGAAATGACCGATGCGGAGCAGCATCTATGGTCATTTCTGCGTCGAAAGCAGATACATGGCGTGCAGTTCAACAGACAGAAACCGATTCTTGACTACATTGTCGATTTCTACTGTGCAAAAGCAAAGTTGGTGATTGAACTGGACGGCAGTCAACATTATGAACCCGAACATCGAGAGAAAGACCAGGTTCGGGATCAGACATTGGCGGAAATGGGGTTGCTTGTGCTGCGTTATGACAACCGGCAAGTGCTGTTGGAGACGGAGGCGGTAGTTGAGGATATTTATGCGAAAGTGGGAGAGCGATTGGGAATCCTCCCTACCCCCCCTTTTTCAAAGGGGGGAAAGTAAAATGCAGGGTTTCAGCGTTGGTACATTATCTGAAATCCCCCCTGCCCCCCTTTTTCTAAGGGGGGGATGTAGCCTTTATCCTCTACCCTTCCCTTTTTCAAAGGGGGGATGTAGCTCCTATCCTCTACCTTCCCCCTTTGAAAAAGGGGGACCGAGGGGGATTAAGGGTGATTTTGATTGAAGAACTGAATGAGGAGTTAGTAGTGTGAGGGTTAAGGAAGAAAATACAATGAAGAAGGAAGAAGTAATGACTTTTGGAAAAATTGCTGATTTCGTTAGGCCGAGAAATGAAAAAGTGCTGCCTCATGAGTTTCCCAATCTGCCTTTCATTGGTCTTGATGATATTGAGGCAAACACAATGAAACTTCTTGCGACCAAGCCTTCTTTAGAAATGAAAAGTGCGGCAAAGCGTTTTTATTCAGGCGATGTTTTGTATTCACGTTTAAGACCGTATCTGAACAAAGTCTGGTGTGCAGATCGAGATGGAATTTGCTCATCTGAATTTATAATTTTACCCGGCAATAATTTTATATCTCCTAAATTTTTAGCTTTTCGTTTAAACGCTTCAGACTTTGTTGCATTTGCAAATAGTTTTAATTCTGGTGATCGTCCGAGAGTTGATTTCGAACAATTTTCATCCTTCATCCTTCCACCTTTTTCCTTATCATACCAGCATCGCATCGTCGCCAGGTTCTTCGCAGAATTTCGTGGAAAGAAGGTGAATAACAGGTAACTTGGCGTAATTGTAAACCTTGTCGAACCTTCTCGCTGAAATCTCCCATGCAGAGTCTGTCACACCACTACCACCAACTCAT
>JAAXWU010000228.1 GCA_013334855.1 Chlorobaculum sp.
GCGGCGCGACGTTAGCGATGGAGCTGGCGGCGATCTTCTCGGCGAGCATCCGCAGCATCTCCGACGAGCTGTCGAGCGCCGTCAACTTCGCGCAGTGCGGCGCGATGCGGGTGGTCACGAGGCCCGTACCACATCCGAATTCGAGCGCGTTCGAGGGCTTGGCGACCGGCATGTGCGCGATGATCGCGCGGGCCACGGCGTCAGCGAGAGCCGCCCGGACGGCGTTGGCGTCCCACTCGGCGGCCTTGTTGTCGAAGCGCTCGGTATCAGTCCAGTTCTTGTCGCTCATCGTTGTTCTGCGGTTTGTCGGTTCATCAGAAAAAATAGCTGTTGCTGACCGCGCATAATATACGGTTCATCGGCGAAGAGTGAAAGCTTGAAGGTTGGGAGTAACGGGACGGTTGGGACGGATGGTGCTTGTGGGAGAGAAGAGGCGAGGATGGGGCGGGCGAAGAGTTTGCCGGAAATTTGCAATGCGGCAGAGGAACACGACGTACCTTTGCCTGGTAACATCTTTTCATTCAGCTCGCGGTGCATGACGCGCTTCTCCAACCTCGAACGGCTGCTGCAAAGCTCGGAAACGATCGGGATTGACCGCGCATCGCGGGTGGTGGTGTTCAGCGACCTGCATCTCGGCGATGGCGGGCGCAATGATGAATTCCTGCGTAACGCTCAGCTCTTCGAGACGGTGCTGCGTCAGCGCTACCTCTCGGGCGGCTTCAGCCTCGTCTTGAATGGGGACGTCGAGGAGCTGTTCAAGTTCGATCTCGACACCATTCAGGCCGCATGGGGCAACCTGTACGAGCTGTTTCTGTCGTTCAGCGGCAACGGCTTTTTCAGGAAGCTGTACGGAAACCACGATCATGGCCTGCTTGAAGACGACGGCTACTGCCTCGCGTCGTCGCTCTCCGAATCCCTCGCTTTGCGTTACGAAGAAGAGACCCTGTTGCTCTTTCACGGTCATCAGGCGTCGCCGTTTCTGAACGAACCCTGCACTTTTTCCAGCCGCGCACTCTTCTATCTTCTGCGCTACTTCGCTCGCCCCTTTGGCGTGCGCAACTACTCGGTCTCCTACAGCAACCGGAAGCGCTACGCCATCGAGCGCACGGTGTACGAATTCTCGAACCGCTACAGGCTCATCTCGATCATCGGCCACACGCATCGCCCGCTGTTCGAGTCGATGTCGAAACTCGATTACCTCAACTATCGCCTCGAAGAGCTGTGCCGAAGCTACGCTCCCGCGAGCGCCGAGGGGCGTGAGGCTATCGAAATCGAGATCGTGGAGATCAGGTCGGAACTCGAATCGTGTTACCGGAGTGAATTCCGAAAAAGTCTGAGGAGCGGGCGCTACGATGCCATCGCCATTCCGAGCATCTTCAACTCCGGCTGCTGCATCGGCAAGCGCGGCATCACCGCCATCGAGATCGAGGATGGCGCGATTCGCCTCGTTTTCTGGACGCGAGACGGCTCGAACGGACGCCAACCCGGCGAGCGACTCAATCCCGCAGAGGAGCTTGGAAAGAGCGGCATCTACCGCGTCGTCCTGAACGAAGATCAGCTCGATTATGCGTTTTCGAGGATTCGGCTGCTGGCGTAATCAGGAAGATAGGGACTTGCGGGTCTGAAGGGACAGAAGGATCGGGGATGGCGCGGGTGGTTTGTTTGCAATCTCTTTACAAAGCCTCAATAATTCCTCAACAATGTTCACCGTAGATTGACAGGCGAAACAGAATGGCCACGGAGGCGTTCGGGTCGCCGCCGGGCTGCTGGTTGAGCTGACGCTTTTTTACTTCTTGTCATTACATCAAA
>JAAXWU010000131.1 GCA_013334855.1 Chlorobaculum sp.
CATTCCCTTCGCCGAGCGCTCGGAGCTTGACCGCTGGATTCTCTCCAGCCTCAACACGCTCATCGCCGAAGTGACCCGCCGCATGGAGGGCTACGACCTCACCGGCGCATGCCGTCTCATCGGCGACTTCACCGTGGACGACCTCTCGAACTGGTACATCCGCCGCTCGCGCAAACGCTTCTGGAAAGGTGAGATGGGGCCGGACAAGCTCTCGGCCTACCAGACTCTCGCCACGGTTCTCGAAACGCTCTCGAAGCTGCTTGCGCCGTTCGCGCCCTTCATCGCCGAAAAAATGTGGCTCGACCTGACCGGCGTCAGCGCAAAGGGCGCAGCCGAATCGGTGCACCTCGCCGACTGGCCGGTGACGGACGACGCCTGCATCGACGCGGCGCTCGAAGAGCGGATGAAGAAGGCGCAGATCGTCACGTCGCTGGTGCGCACCATGCGCGAGAAGGCCACCATCAAGGTGCGCCAGCCGCTCCGGCGCATCCTGCTCGCCGCCGCCGAATCCGGTTCCCGCGCCGCCTACGAGCTGGTCGCTGACATTATCAAAGAGGAGGTCAACGTCCAGAGGATCGAGTATGTCGAGGACGAGGACGGCTCGGTCATCAGCAAAAAGGCCAAGCCCAACTTCAAAGCGCTCGGCCCACGCTTCGGCAAGGAGATGAAGGCGCTGGCCGAAGAGATCAGGATCATGAGCCACAAGCAGATTTCCCGCCTCGAAACAGATGGCTCCATCGAGATCGACCTTGGTGGACGCATCTTCAAAATCGAGCGGACGGATGTTGACATCGTGCACGAGGACATCGAGGGGTGGCTCGTGGCGGCCGACGACGCGCACCGCATCATGGTGGCGCTCGACACGGAGATCACCGAAGAGCTTGAGATGCTTGGACTTGCCCGCGAGCTGGTGAGCAAGATTCAGACTCTCCGCAAGGAGAGCGGTCTCGACATCACCGACCGGATCACGCTGAAAGTAGAGGGCACCGAAAAGCTGCTGACCGCAGTCAGGGCGAGCGAATCCTACATCAAGGACGAAACGCTCGCAACGGCGATGGTGCTGCTGCCGCTCGAAAGCTCTCCGTCAGCCGACGAGGCCGAGCAGGTCAACAATGAATTGTGCCGGTTGTCACTTGAAAAATCCGGTTCATGATCGTATTATAAGCATTCGCTTTTTTTTACGGTTTGCCGTTGGAACTTCTAAACCATGACCAGCATGTCGAAGAAAACCACTCCTGTGCAGGAAAGCCCGGTCGAGCCTTCGGAGGAGACGAGGCTGACCAAAACCTATCTGACCGACGAGGAGCTCGAACACTTCAGGCAGATACTGCTGAAACGGCGTGAAGAGGTGCTCCGCGACCTCGACATTCTGCGCTCATCGCTCTCCGAAGAGAGCGTCGAGGACTCGATCAACTCGAACTACTCGATGCACATGGCCGATCACGGCACCGAGACCATGGATCGCGAACAGCGCTTCATGTTCATCGCCCGTGACGAGAAATATCTGCACTACGTCGACCAGGCGCTTGACCGCATCCGCAACAAGACCTACGGCATCTGCACCAAATCGGGCAAGCCGATCCCCAAGAAACGCCTTGAAGCCGTACCCCACACCTCGGTGAGAATCGAGTTCAAGCAGACCAAGAAATAGGTTTCAAGTCTTTATAGCCTGTCGTCAAATGCGGGCAAGTATGAAAGGGGTTGCCCATTGAGGCGGCCCTTTTTCAATTTTGGATGCGGGTATTATTGCTCCGGTATTAAACAATTGCCCCGGACTTCAGTCCGGGGTATGCCGATAAAGCAAAATAATGGAGGGCTTTAGCCCAATATCTTACAGCGGCGGCGATTGCGATGTATTGTTGCCGGAGTAATAAAAAAAGCCGTCCAGCTTGAGGGCATGGACGGCTTGAGAGGCTCGATTCTGTTTTCTGACGTGTCGTCTTTGACCGACTTCAGTCGTTCTCTTCCTTGTCGGTCGTGACGTCGGTGATCGGGATCGGGTAATCTCCGCCGAAGCAGGCTGTGCAGTAGCTGCACGCTTCGCCCTCGAACTTCGGTACGCTGTTCAGCAGCCCCTGCATCGAGAGGTATCGGAGCGAATCCACGCCGATGTACTCCCTGATCTTCTCGACGTTGCCAAGCTCGTGCTCGGCATCGGCAAGCATGTGGGTGAGCAACTGGCGCTTGGTCGGGAAGTCCATGCCGTAGAAGCAGGGATTGGTGATAGGCGGCGAGCTGATGTGCAGATGGATTTCAGCCGGATCGGCCTCGCGCACCAGCTTGATGAGCATCCTGGCTGTCGTGCCGCGCACGATCGAGTCATCGACGAGAATGATCGGACGTCCCTGCATGACGCCGCGCACGATGTTGTATTTGGAGCGTACCTTGATTTCGCGGCTCTGGATGCCCGGCTGGATGAAGGTGCGTCCCACATAGTGGTTACGAATCAGGCCGTGCTCGAAGCGGGCACGCTTGCCGAGCTTGTTGCTCTCCCGCACGAAGCCGAGCGCAGCGGTGTTCGACGAGTCGGGTACGCTGACCACGGCCAGCTCCTTTTCGCTCTCTTTGCGGTCGATGGTCGATTCCCGTGCGAGATTCTTGCCGAGGTTCCGTCGCACCTTGTCCACCGAGTTCTGAAAGATAAAGCTGTCGGGGCGGGCGAAGTAGACGTACTCGAAGATGCAGCGCGCCTTGCACTCGACCGGAGGCAGAAAGATCGAGACCGGCTTTTCGTTGTCCACGGCCAGGTGATCGATCAGCAGAATCTCGCCCGGCGCGATGTCGCGGATGTACTCGGCCTTGATGATGTCGAACGCGCAGGTTTCGCTGGCCACGACGTAGGCCATGTTGCCGGTCGCCGGATCGATCTTCTTGCCGAGAGCGAGAGGACGCACGCCGTAAGGATCGCGGGCGGCGATCATCTGGTTGTTGGCGAGGATGACAATCGAATAGGCCCCCTCGACCTGCCGTAGAGCATCATAAATCTGATGGATCGGCTCTTTCTCCTTGCTTCGGGCCGCCAGATGCGGAATGATTTCGGTATCCGAAGAGGCTTGGAAAATCACCCCCTGCTCGGTCAGCTCCTTGCGAAGCGCTCTCGAATTGGTGAGGTTTCCGTTATGGGCGATGGCGAGGCTGCCGGAGCGATAGGTGAGGGAAAAAGGCTGTATATTGTTGTTCGATTTCGAAGCGCCGCTGGTCGAGTAGCGGTTGTGGCCGATGGCCGCGTAGCCGCTCAGGTTCTCGAAAATCTGCTCGTCCCTGAACACTTCCGAAACCAGTCCCGGCCCTTTATGCTGCTTGAACAGCGTTTTCTTTTTGGCCTTGTTGTATTCGGCAACCACGATACCGGCCGCCTCCTGCCCTCGATGCTGAAGTGAGTAGAGGCCGTAAAAGGTATCTTCAGCGGGAGTTTTTGAATTAAAAACGCCGAAAACTCCGCACATATAGGTGAAATCTTGAGATTGTGTAAAATCTTTGCCTTTTAAAGGCATGTGAAGCTAATATATCAAGGTCAAAATTAAAAACAATCAAAGAGCCAAAAGCGTTCGCATCCGCTTTTTCGCCCCAAAGACCAGTTCAGCCTCAGCTTGGGGGCAGCGCCGGTTTTATTGTTAAGACTTTCATCCGTAAGGAATTGAATGGCTGGTCATGCCGTTTGTTTGCATAGACGCAATCACCCGCAACAACACACAATTCAATTTGTTATGAACGCTTCGCCAAAGAAATCTCCCCCTGAGTCGGTATGGACCTGGATTCTGATCACCCTGCTCTGGGGAACCGTTTTCTTTTTCACCTCGACATGGATGCTGGGCAAGGCTTCGGCCTGGCTCGATGCCGGAGGTTTCCAGCCTGACGGCTCCGAGACGCTGGCTGTCTATCGATTCTACGCGCCGGTGCTGATCGTGATCGCGCTCGTGGCGAAGGTCGTCAAGCAGCGGCTCGATCCCGGTTCGCTCAGGCAGATCGAACGGCAGAGGGCGGTCAAAGAGGGGAAGCGCGAGCGATTGTTCGTCTCGTTCGCGGGCGGCATCGCGAGCAGCTTTCTCTTCGCCGTGCTGACGGCGGTCGCTCATCTGGCGGCGGCGCCGCTCACCGGAGCGGTTATCCGGCTGAACGCGGCGACGGTGGCTGTTGCGGGAGCGATGAATATCGCTGCCGGCCTCGGTGCATCTCTGTTTGTAGGGTTGATTTTTCTCGTCTCAGGAATCGGAAGCGGGGCGAGGCGCGCCTGAGCGCGGAGAGGCGACGGGCTATAAATGAAAGAAGCGCAGGGAGGATTGCGCTTCTTTCATTTACTACTAAGAGTTTTGTGGAGCTAAGGAGACTCGAACTCCTGACCCTTTGCATGCCATGCAAATGCTCTACCAACTGAGCTATAGCCCCATCGTGATGGCCTAATAATCCGAAAAAAAAGTTGGATTTGCAACAGCTTTTTTTGAATCTTCGTTATAAAATTTTCAGAAGTCGAATTGATTAAGGACATTATGAGTCTGCTTTACAGCATCAAAGAGGGGTTCGCGGGGATTGGCCGGGCCAAGCTTCCGGCCAGCGTGACCATCGCCACCGGATTCTTTTCACTGCTCCTGCTCGGGCTTTTCGGGACAGTCTCCTTCAGCTTTTACCAGTTGATTCACGAGGTGCGCTCACGGGTGGAGCTGGAGGTTTTTTTCGATGACAGCGTCGGCGACCTTCAGGCCGATTCGCTGAGCGAGCGGATGAAGTCGATTCCCGGTGTTGCGCAGAGCTATTTTATCTCGCGCAACGAGGCCGCATCACGGTTTTCTCGCGAATTCGGCGCGGATGTCGTGGGCATTCTTGGCGTGAATCCGCTGCCGCGCTCTGTCGAGGTGAGCATCGAGCCGGAGTACGCCGCGCCGGAGAGCATCGCGAAGATCGAGGGCGAGATCGCGGCGCTTGGTGACGGACTCGATATCCGGTACAATAAAGCGTATCTGGCCAGCATCGAAAAGAACGCCCGGCTCTTCACCCTCATCACCGCCGGAATCGGGGGCGTCATCGCGCTGGCGACCGTCATCCTGAACGCCTTCACTGTCCGGCTCGCCATTTACGCCCGCCGCGACAAGATCAAGACCATGCGGCTGGTCGGTGCGACCCGCTGGTTCATCAGCGCCCCCTTTCTCTTCGAGGGGAGCATTCAGGGGCTGGTGTCGGGCGGCCTGGCCGCGCTCGGCCTCTGGCTCGTCTTCGAGCAGGCGCTCCTGCGCTATGAACCGGCAATCTACCAGATTCTGCACCCTTCAACCCTCGTCGTCTATCCGGCGCTTGTCGCGCTTGGCGTTGCGCTTGGGTTGTTCGGCAGCAGTTGGTCGGTGGCGCGGTTCCTGCGGAAGAGTTGAAGAAAGAGACTTCATGGACGGCAGGGTGAAAATGGCTACTCGTTGGCGAGAGTGTAGAGCATTTTGATCTCTTCAGCCCAGCCGTCCGAGTTCGGGGTTTCGAGGATCAGGGGTATCTCCTCCAGCGCCGGATGGCGCATGATGTGGGCGAAGGCGTCGATGCCGATCATCCCCTTGCCAATGCACTCGTGCCGGTCAACCCGGCTGCCGAGCTTCTGCTTGGCGTCGTTCAGATGCATTCCCCTCAGATACGACAAACCAACCACGCGGTCGAACTCCACGAGCGTGGCGTCGAAAGCTTCGGGTTT
>JAAXWU010000020.1 GCA_013334855.1 Chlorobaculum sp.
GCAAGAACTACTTCTATCCCGACCTTCCGAAGGGGTACCAGATTTCGCAGTACGAGGAGCCGATCTGCTCGGAGGGGATGCTCCACGTCGATCTCGAAGAGGGGCGCAAGGATATTCGCCTGGTCAGAATTCACATCGAGGAGGATGCGGGCAAGTCGATCCACGACATTGGCGACGACACCTACATCGACGTGAACCGCTGCGGCGTGCCGCTGCTCGAAATCGTGAGCTATCCCGACATGCGCACGCCGAAGGAGGCCTCGGCCTACCTGCAGAAGCTGCGCCAGATCGTCAAGTACCTCGGTATCTCCGACGGGAACATGGAGGAGGGGAGCCTGCGCTGCGACGCGAACGTGTCGGTCAGGCCGGTGGGCGCGACCGAGTACGGCACACGCACCGAGATCAAGAACATGAACTCGTTCCGCAACGTCGAGCGGGCCATCGAGTTCGAGGCCAAACGCCACATCGAGGTGATCGAGGGCGGCGGCACGATCGTGCAGGAGACGCGGCTCTGGGACGCCGACAAGCTCGAAACCCGCTCGATGCGCGGCAAGGAGCACGCCCACGACTATCGCTACTTCCCCGATCCCGACCTCGTGCCGGTGCTGGTGGATGAGGGCATGATGCACCGGATGCGCGAGGAGCTGCCGGAGTTCCCGGAGGATCGTGCGGCAAGGTTCGTCTCCGAATACGGCATTCCGGCGTATGACGCTGGCGTCATCACCGTGGAGCGCGAGCTGGCCGACTATTTCGAATCGACGCTGAAGGTGTCGGGCGATGCGAAAGCGTCGTCGAACTGGGTGATGGGCGAGGTGATGCGCACGCTGAAGGAGAAGTATCTCGACATTCACGAATTCGCCATTTCGCCGGAGCGGCTCGGTGGCCTGATCAAACTCATTAACGCGGGCGCGATCAGCAACACCATCGCCAAGCAGGTGTTCGAGATCATGCAGGCGGACGAGGCGACGCCGGAGGCCATCGTGGAGCGCGAAGGGCTGGCGCAGGTTTCGGATACGGGAGCCATCGAGGCTGCCATCAAAGAGATTCTCGACGCCAACGGCCCGCAGCTCGAAAAGTACCGCAGCGGCAAGACGCAGCTTTTCGGCTTCTTCGTCGGTCAGTGTATGCAGAAGATGAAGGGTAAGGCCAACCCGAAGGTGGTGAACGACATCCTCAAGTCGATGCTGGATGGGTGATTGCTCTCTCTCCCCGGACTGAAGTCCGGGGCAACAGAAGAGCATGTAAGAACGAATGTGCGGAGGGTTGAAACCCTCCTTTGGAAGAGAAGATCAAGTGCCTTTAGCTCTCCATGCCGAACAGGTCGGTCATGCGGGGGGTTTCGGGCGGGGTTTCGGGTTTTGCGGGCCGGGCGGCTTCGGCGGGGTTGATGGTTTCGAGCTTCTTGCGGGTCTCCTGCAAGCGCTTGCGGCACTCCTCGGCGACGGCGATCCCCTCCTCGTAGAGGGCGATGGAGTTTTCAAGACCGGTGTCGGGATTTTCGATGCGGCGAGTCACCTCTTCGAGGCGCTGGATCAGCTCTTCGATGGTAGGGGCAGATGTTTGGGCTGTTTTTCTTGAAGCGGCCATTGGTCAGTCTGGTTTAAGATTCAGAATAACTTAGGTAACGATAGCGATTATTACAAAAAGGACGGAAGCGTGAAGTTTGTCGATAGTGCGAAAATCTCGGTGAAGGCTGGCGACGGCGGCCGGGGTAGCGTGAATTTCAGAAGAGAGAAGTACGTGCCCAAGGGCGGGCCGGATGGCGGCGATGGCGGGCGTGGCGGTCACGTGTATCTGCGCGCCAACCGGCAGCTCGCCACGCTGCTCGATTTCAAGTACCGCAAATCCTACATCGCCGACCGGGGCGAACACGGCATGGGTGCGCGCAAGACCGGCAAGGATGGCGGCGACGTCGTCATCGGCGTGCCGTGCGGCACGGTGGTGCGCAACGCCGAGACCGGCGAGGTGATGTGCGACATGGTCGAGGATGGCCAGGAGGTGATGATCGCCAAGGGCGGTCGCGGCGGCTGGGGCAACCAGCACTTCGCCACGGCGACCCGGCAGGCTCCGCGCTTCGCCCAGCCCGGCGAGAAGGGCGACGAGTTCGAGCTTGAAATGGAGCTGAAGCTGATGGCTGACGTCGGCCTTGTCGGATTCCCCAACGCGGGCAAATCGACGCTTATCTCGGTGCTCAGCGCGGCGCGTCCGAAGATTGCCGACTATCCCTTCACCACGCTGGTGCCGAATCTCGGCATTGTGCGCTACGAGGAGTACAAATCCTTCGTCATGGCCGACATTCCGGGCATTATCGAAGGGGCTGCGGAGGGGCGCGGACTCGGCATCCAGTTCCTGCGCCACATCGAGCGCACCAAGACGCTCGTCGTCATGGTCGCGGCGGATTCCGAAGATATTGCCGCCGAATACGCCACGCTGTTGAAGGAGCTGGAAAAGTTCGATCCGTCGCTTCTCTCCAAGCCACGGCTCGCGGTGATCACCAAGATGGACATTGCGCCGGAGGATTTCGCCATACCGGAGCTTGAAAAAGGCACGAAGGTGCTCGCCATTTCGAGCGTTGCCGGTCAGGGACTCAAGGCGCTCAAGGACGAGCTTTGGAGGCAGGTCTCCGCTCAGAACCAGTCATCCGCTGAACATGCCGGCAACTGATACCTGCGTCAGAAATGCGCGTCTGGCTGACGCTTCGGCCATCTCCCGTATAACCCAGGGTTACGCGGAGCAGGGAACCATGCTCAAGCGCCCGGTCGAGAATATCATCGAGCATATCCGTGATTTCTTCGTTGCCGACTATCAGGGGCGGGTCATAGGATGCTGCGCCATTGCCTTCTACACCGTGAAGCTGGCTGAAATCCGCTCGCTCGCCGTGCTCGACGAGTTCCGTGTCAAGGGGATCGGGCGGCTGCTGGTCGAAAAGGCGGAAGCGGTGTTGACCGAAGAGGGGGTCAAAGAGGTGTTCGTCCTGACCCTGAATCCCGGATTTTTCAGCAAGATGGGGTACAAGCAGATCGAAAAGGAGTATTTCCCCCAGAAAATCTGGCGTGATTGCACCAATTGTCCGAAACTCATGGCATGTGACGAAATCGCCATGGTCAAAACGTTGTGAGTCTTCTCCGGCTTCTCCAGTCATAAACCATTTAACCGACCAGTATCAGTGATCGTCCAGGAAGTGATCATCAGGAACAGCGCGGGATTGCATACCCGGCCAGCGGCGGCGGTCGTCAAGCTCGCCTCGAAATTCAAGTCCGAGTTCTTCATCGAGATGGATGGCTCGGAAATCAACGCCAAGTCGATCATCGGCGTCATGAGCCTGGCCGCGCCGAAAGGGTCGCGCATGGTGCTCAAGCTGGAGGGCGAGGACGAGGCGGAGGCGGCCAAAAGCCTTATCAAATTTTTCGAACAGGGGTTCGGCGAAGCGTAACGCCACCACCGAATCGAACCGGAAGCCGATCACTTGACGCCCCTGCGGATAGCGCTGCTGAGTCCGTTCCCTCCGCTCAAGGGGGGAATCGCCCGATTCAGCGAGGAGCTTCGGCGGGCGTTCGAGGCGGCGGGGTGCGAGGTCGCGCCAGTGCCTTTCCGGCGCTTGTATCCCCGATGGCTGATGAAGGGGCGGTCGGCGACGGAGTCCGGTTACGCGAATCTGCCCGATACGCCTTTAGCCCTCGATCTCATGAATCCGCTGAGCTGGCTCTTGTCGGCCCGCAGGCTTCGCGCTTCCCGCGCCGACATGCTGCTCGTCGCCTGCTGGAGCGGCATTCTCGCGCCGCTGACGGCAGTGATGCGCCGAGTGAGCGGATTGCCGACCGTGGTGCTGCTCCACAACTTCACCTCCCATGAATCGATTCCGGGAGAGTCGATGCTCAAGCGCTTGCTTGTCTCCTCATCCGACGGCTTCATCACCCTCTCCCGCGCCGTCGAGTCGGAACTGCGCTCCTTCGCGCCGGCGTCGCGGACGCTTTCCCTCTTTCATCCTGTCTACGAACGCCAGAGCGTTCCTCCGTCAAAAGCCGATGCCCGACGCGCCCTCGATCTTCCCGACACGGCGAAGGTGCTGCTTTTTTTCGGCTATATTCGCGAATACAAAGGAGTTGACACGCTGCTTGAAGCGATGGCCTCGGTGGCGCGGCGGGACGATTCGGTGCGTCTCGTCATCGCGGGCGAGTTCATTCTCGATCCGGGACGATTTCGGGAGTACGCCGAGCAGCTTGGCGTCACCGGAAAGGTCGATTTTCGCGTGGGCTATGTGCCCGCGGGCGAGGTCGCGACGCTGATGGCCGCCGCCGATGCGATCGTGCTGCCCTACCGCTCGGCCACGCAGTCGGGCATCGTCTCGCTCGCGCTCGGCCACGGTGTTCCGGTGATCGCCTGCAACGCGGGCGGCCTCGGCGATCAGGTCGAGCACGGGCGCACCGGCTGGCTCGTCCGCGAGGAGGGCGCGGAGGCTCTCGCCGCCGGGATTCTCGACTTTTTCCGCGAGCGCGTGCATCTGCTGCTGGCGGAGGGAATCACCGATGCCTGTCGCCGCACCTCGTGGCGCGAGTTCGCTTCGCAGGCGGCAAAGTTTCTTGAGCAAATTAGTCTGGAGTAGAAATGACGATTGGCAAAACAGTGGTCATCGTGTTGAGCTGGAACGGCGCGGCGGACACGCTCGCCTGCCTCGCCTCGCTGGCGAAGGTTGAAAGCCCGGCGTTCACCACGCTGCTGGTGGACAACGGTTCCACCGATGGCACGGTTGGTCTTGTCCGACGGGCTTTCCCGCAGGTCGAGATTCTCGAACTTCCCCGCAACCTCGGCTTCGCGGGGGGCAACAACGCGGGCTTCGCCTCGCTGCGCGGTCGCGGCTTCGACAGCGTGGTGTTCCTGAACAACGATACGGTGGTCGATCCCGGCTTCCTCCAGCCGTTGATCGACGAGTTGCAGAAGGCGTGGGTCGGTATCGCCGCGCCGAAAATCCTCTATATGGACGATCCCGGACGCATCTGGTTTGCTGGCGGCGTGCTCGAACCGGCCACCGGGCTGATCGAACACACCGGCATCCGCCAGCCCGACGGGCCGCGCTTCGATACGCCGGAGCCGGTCTGGTACGCCACCGGGTGCTGCCTCGCGATGCGCTGCCGCGACTTCGAGGCTCTGGGCGGCTTCGACGAGCGCTTCCGCATGTACGGCGAGGATGTCGATCTGTCGATCAAGGCGCGCAAGCGCGGTCTCGTCGTCATGTACCAGCCCGCGTCGCGCATCTGGCATCGCGTCTCAGCCTCCTCCGGCGGCGAGATGAATCTCGGCAAGCAGCTCCGCAAAAGCGGCGCGGCCATGACACTCTTCGCCAAGCACGGCATGTTCGGCGGCCTCGTGCTCTATCCGCTGCTCCTGCCCTTCCGCTCGGTGCTCGCGCTGTTTCGCTACAGGCTTTTCATGCGGGCGACGGGGGACGAGAGGGGCGACGGCAAGGAAGGCGAAGCATGACGCGGGGGCAGGAGTTTCGGACGGTCGTTGACCAGCGCTGGAGCGCCGATCCCGCGCACCTGATGCGGTGGGAGAAGAGTCTTGCGTTCGTCCGGGGTTCGTCGGCGTTGTCTCTCCCGGTCAGCGCGGGACTCGACATCGGCGACCGTACGCCCGTGACTGCCATGCTCGAAGCGCACTTCGGCTGCCGCTTCGACACCACCTCGGTCGATCTCGATACCGAGCCGCTCGACGTGGCGACGCGCTATCCGGTGGTGACCGCCTTTGAGGTGATCGAGCATCTCTACAATCCGCTGCACCTGTTGCTGGAAATCAGGAAGGCGCTCGATCCCGCGCCCTCGTCCCGCCTGTTCCTCTCGACTCCGGCGTGGAAACCGGGTTTCCTGCAAAGCCCCGACCACTTCCACGAAATGCCGCGCTGTTCGCTCGACGCGCTCATCGCGAGAGCCGGATTCGAAGTGGCGCGGAGCAGCGAGTTCGGCATCCGCTCGCCGCTCTTCTGCCTGCGCGGTTTCAGGCCGATGCTTCGATGCGTTTTCGAAAAAATCAGGATTTACGAACTTGCGGCACGACGGTGAACAGATCGATCTCATCTGGTTCTCGGAGATCCAGTGGGATTTTCTCTCCACCCGGAAGCAGCGACTGCTCGCCCGTTTTCCGGCGGAGTGGCGCATCCTCTTCATCGAACCATTCGCCGTGGGCCGCCCGAGCCACTGGCTGCCGGTGAAGCGCGGGCGGGTAACAGTAGTGACCGTGCCGTTCCTTAAGAATATACCGCCGGGAAAGCCGCAGCTTTTCGACAATCCGCTGATTCGGTGGATCGTTACGCTGGCCGGTCGGTTTATCGCCACCTTCTGGTTCCGCGTGCTCAGCTTCGCCTCCGCCACCCGGATCATCGGCCTGAGCAACATCTACTGGGGCGGAGTGGCGGCGGCGATGCCTTGCCGGGTGCGATTCTACGACGCCAACGACGATCACCTCGGCTTCACGCCCGGCCAGCCGTGGCTGCACGACTCGATGCGCCGCTTCGTCGAGAAGGCTGACCTGATCTTTTCCGTGAGCCAGCAACTGCTCGAAAAGCTCGAACCACGCACTGAGCAACGATACGTCGAACTCGGCAACGGCGTTGAGTTCGACCACTTCGCCCGTCCTCGCGTCCAAGCGCCGTCCCGACTTTCTGTGTTGCCGAGCCCGATTCTCGGCTATGCGGGGGCGATGGACTGGCTCGACGCCGGGCTTGTCGCCTCGGTCGCCAAAGCGTGGCCGCAGTACAGCGTCGTGCTGGTTGGCCCGGCTTACGCGAGCGACTGGGCGGAGCGTCACGCGGCGTTGCTTGAGCTGCCGAACGTGCACTGGGTCGGCAAGGTCGGCTACGACGAGCTTCCGGCGTGGGTGCAGCGGTTCGACCTCGCCCTGATGCCACTCGAACGGAGTCCACTGAAACGCGCCTCCAATCCGAACAAGCTTTACGAGTACGCGGCGACGGGCGTGCCGATACTCGCCATCGACTATTGCGACGCCGTCCGGCAGGCGCGGGATGTGGCGCATGTCGCCTTGACGCCGGAGGAGTTCGTCCGGCTCGTGCCGGAGGCGCTGGCCGACGGGCGACGAGAGGAGCGGCAGGCGTTCGCCAGAGCGCACAGTTGGGACGCGCTCGCCGCCGCGATGGTGCGCGAGCTGGAAGCGGCGATGATGCGGAGGCGGGCGTGAAGCGGGAGGTGACCATAGCCCGGGAGGGCGGTATCGCCATGGCGGGCTTTGTGTTCGGGCAGTTGATCCGCTTTGGCTACAACCTCGCGGCGGCGCGGCTGCTCGGCGCGGAGGCGCTCGGCACTTACGCGCTCGTGGTCGCCGTAATGCAGGTGGGCGAGGTGGTGGCGATTGGTGGCTACGATGCGGGGCTGCTGCGCTTCGTCAGCCAGAGGGAGGGGGAGGAGCGCAAGGCGATCATCGCCCTGGCCATGAAGCGAACGTTGCTCGTGGCCCTCTTCGCGGCGCTGCTGATCGCGATCTTCTCCGGGCCGATTGCCTCGCTCCTGCACGGGGGGGAGTTGTTGCGCATGACGCTGCTTGCGGTCGTCGTGGCGCTGCCCTTGTCGGTGATGACGACGATGAGCGGATTCGCCATTCAGGCTCATCAGCGGCTCATGCCCAAAGTGGTGGCCACTCAGATCATCGTTCCCGGCATCTTTCTGCTCGCCATGCTGTTCGCCCACCTCCTTTGGGGACGCGAGAGCGCTCTGTCGCTGCCCTTCGTGTTCGCGCCGCTGGTGGCGATTGTCTGGATCGCGCCGCGCTTCAGCCGGATGACCGGCGTCGGATTGAGCGATGTGCTCCGCGCCAGGGGGAACCGGGAGCTATCGAAATTCGCTCTGCCGCTCCTGGCGGTTTCGCTCTTCACGATGCTTTCGCACTGGATCGACGTGGTGATGCTGGGCCTGTTGACTGACGTCGGCACGGTCGGCATCTACCAGCCAACAGCCCGCACCTCCGGCCTGTTGCGCTCCGTGCTGCTTGCGTTTTCCGGTATCGCCGCGCCCATGATTGCCGGATATTACGGAAGGCAGGATAAAGCAGGCGTCCGTGATACTTACGAGATGGTGAACCGCTGGATCGTGACGATGGTCATGGTTCCGTTCTTGCTGCTCGCGCTTTTTCCCGGCGAGGCGCTCTCCGTGTTCGGCAAGAGCTTCGGCGCGGGATCGACGGCGCTCGTGCTGCTTGCCATCGCCTCGCTGCTGAACGCCGCGTTCGGCCTCGGCAACACGGTGCTCGCCATGAGCGGCGGGGAGCGGTTGAGCATGATGAACCAGGCCGGGGCGCTGGTGCTTCAGGTGCTCCTGCACTGGCTCCTGATTCCACGCTTCGGGCTGAATGGCGCGGCGCTCTCGATGCTCGTCGTCATGGCATTGCTGACGCTCGTACGGATGGCGGAGTTGCGCTCACTTCTCGGCATTCCGTTTCTTTCCGTCAAGCTCTGGAAGCCGCTCGCGGCGGGCGTCGCTGCCGGGACGGTGATGCTTGGCGTCCGCTACGCCGCGCCGCCGTTGCCTCCTCTGGCTTTGCTTGCCGTGGCGGGCGTGACGGGAGGCGTCGTCTATGCGCTCCTGATCATGGCGTTCCGGTTGGAACGGGAGGAGATGGAGGTTATTTTCAAGCTTATCCCTTTTCTGAAACGTCAAAGAACCAGCGACGCCCCGTGAAGAAATCCGCGCCCTATCTGGCCGTCATAGCCCTGTTTGCCCTCCTGCTCGTCGCGCCCTTCGGCCCGATGCTCACCCTGCGCTTCGTGCCGGGTTCGCCTGACAGCGTCACGCCGATGGCGCTCGACCGGGCGCTCCAAGCGTTGCAGGCGCACTCCGGCCACTATCCGCTCTGGCAGCCCTGGACATTTTCGGGAATGCCGACCGTGGAGGCGTTCAGCTACCTCAGCGGTCTCTATCTGCCGAATCTCGTGCTCGGGTTCCTGCATCTCGATCCGGTCTACATTCAGTTGCTGCACCTCGTCTTTGCGGGCATGGGCGGCTTCGTGCTGGCTCGGCGGCTGGGGCTTGGCACCATCGCGGCATTCCTTGCCGGATCGGCCTTCATGCTCAATCCATACTTGACCGCCATGCTCGTCTATGGCCACGGCAGCCAGCTCATGACGGCGGCATACATGCCGTGGGCGCTCTGGGCGGCGATCCGCCTCGCCGAGAAAGGCGGACTTGCCGATGCCGGACTCCTGGCGCTCGTGCTCGGCTTGCAGCTTCAGCGCGCCCACGTGCAGATCGCCTGGTACACCTGGATGCTCGTCGCGCCACTGCTCGTTGTGAAGATTCTGTTCGAAAAGCGGGATGGCGTCTCGAAAATAAAAACCGGCGGACTTGCCCTCGCGGCGCTCGCGCTTGGCGTGGCGGTTGCCATGCAGGTCTACTATCCGGCGCTTGGCTATTTGCCCTTCTCGGCGCGTGCGGGGGCGGGCGACGCCTCCGAGGCGTATCGCTACGCCACGCTGTGGTCGATGCATCCGGCGGAGCTGCTCACCTACCTTCTGCCCGGCGCGTTCGGATTCGGCGGCGCAACCTACTGGGGCTTCATGCCCTTCACCGATTTTCCGCACTACGCGGGCCTCGCCGTGCTCGGCCTGGCCATCGCCGGAGTCGTCGCCGGTCGCAAACAGCCGATGGTGCGCTTCCTTATCGCCATGATGGCGCTCGCTCTGCTGCTCTCGTTTGGCAACTTTTTCAGTCCCCTCTACGATCTCTTCTACCACTTCGCGCCGAAGTTCAGCTCCTTCCGCGTACCCTCGATGGTGCTCGTCGTCGTGGCGCTCTCTGTCGCCCTGCTCGCCGGATACGGTCTTCAGGCGTGGCTCGACAAGCCGCTCGCAGAATCGTCGCCGCTGCTCAAATGGGGCGGGATCGCTGTCGGCATCGCGGCGGTTCTGTTCCTCTCTCTCGAAGGCGGACTTGAACAACTGATTCGCGCCGCGTTTCCGCCCGTGCAGATCGACAACTACGATCTGGTCACGATGGTGGGCAATCTCCGCTGGGAGCTGTGGCGCAACAGCCTGTTCATGCTGATCCTCGCCTCGGCGGCGGGCGCGGGGCTGTTGTGGCTCACTGCCCGCAAGATGGTCGCGGCGAGGACGGCGGCCATTGTGCTGGTCGCGCTCTCCTGCGCCGATCTCCTCTGGATCGACCATCGCATCGTCTCGCCCGACGAGCACTCCCTGCGCGTCTCGCCGCTGGTGGAACGCACGGCGCTCGACCGGGCGCTCGAAGGCGACGAAGTCACGCGCTTTCTCGCCAGCCGTCCGGGCCTGTTCCGCATCTACCCGGCGGGCCAGTTGTTCGGCGAGAACAAGTTCAGCCTCGCGGGCATCGAATCGGCAGGCGGCTATCACGCGGCCAAGCTCGGCATCTATCAGGAGCTGCTCGCCCGCACGGAAAATCTGGCCAACCTCGATGTGCTGCGGATGCTCAACGTGCGCTACGTGGTCAGCCCCGCGCCCATCAGCAATCCCGCGCTGAAACCGGTGGCGGCGGGCAAGCTGAATCTCGTCTCCGGCGAGACCCCTGTCGCGGTCTACGAACTCGTGGGCGCGATGCCGCGAGCGAGATTCGCGCCGTGGGCCAGCGCCGCTCAAAGCGACGGCGAGGCCATCGATGCCGTCATGGCCGGTCGGTGCGCCGATGGCGGCGTTTTCGTGACCGGCGCGTCGTGGCAGGGGATGAAGCGCTTCTCGACCGGCGCGGTGCTCTCGATGCAGCGAAGCGCCGAGTCGATGGCGCTGAAGGTTCGCGCCGAAGGTGAGGCGCTGCTCGCGGTGAGCGAGGTCTACTATCCAGAACGCTGGAAACTCACGGTCGATGGCCGTCCACAGCCGACGCTCAAGGTCGATGGCGTCATTCGCGGCGTCATCGTGCCGCCGGGCGAGCACGAGATACGGTTCGTCTACGACCGGAGCCGCTTCGAGACGGGCCGGACGATCTCGCTCGTAGCCACGCTCCTGTCGCTCGGCCTCACCGCTGGCGGCATCTTCGCGGGACGCGCATCATCGAAAGCCGCGAAAGTCACCAAAACGCCCGGCAAGCCGTGAGAAAAGTTCTGTTCCTTACCCGCCACTTCCCGCCCTGCGTCACCGGCGGCGCGTCGAGGGCCTGGAAGTTCGCCTCCAACTTCGCCGCCATCGGCTGGGAGCCGGTCGTTGTCGCCCCGCCCGCCATCACCGGCATGGCGGCGGGCGTGAACTCCGGCGCGAACGCCGTCAGCGAGTTGCGCCGAATAGCTCCCGACCTCGACGCGAGCGGACTCGATCCCGTCGCACGGTGCGCGTTGCTGCATGGACAGGAGGTTCCGGGCATGAAGCGTCCGTTCAAGGGAAAGACGACCCGCCAGTTCAGAAGCGTGACCGATGGCTCGCTCTGGCGGAAAAGCGCGACGACGATGGTCGAGCAACTGCTTGAGCAGGAGCCGGAGATCGACTTGCTCTACGCCCAGGGGCCGCCGCTGGAGCCGCTCCAGCTCGCGCTCGAAGTCGCCCGCAAGCACTCGCTGAACATCCTGCTCGACATTACCGCGCCGCTCGATCCCGCCATGCCCGCGCCCGGCGCATCCCGCTCCTCCGTCGCCGCCAAAGCCGAGGAGCAGATTCTGCTTTCGGGCGTGCCCATTCTGACGCCGAACCGCTTCCTCAAGGAGTATTTTTTAAAGAAGTACCACGGAAAGCTCGATCACAGCCTCGTGACCATCGCGTCGCCAGCATACGATCCGTCTCATCCGGTCTTCAGGCGGCAGCCGCAGAACGGTTCGAACACAGTACTGCGCATCGCGTTGCATGTGGATGCATTGCCAAAGGCCGACCTCAAGACGCTCATCGCGGCTCTCGATGCGTGGATACGCGCCGACGGCATCATGGCGGGTGGCCTCGAACTCTTGCTCTTCGGCGCGGGCGCGTCGGAGCTGCTGCGCCGAACCGCCAAAAAGCCGCTCCAGAAGCTCTTCGTTATCGATGAAACCGGCGGAATCGACAGCGAGCTGGAGGCGTGCCGGAACGCGGCCTTCTTCTGCGCCGTGCTCGGCAAGGCCGCCGTCAACGCGAGCATCGCGCCGGATCGCCTGATCGACGCGCTCGGCATCGGCGTCCCGCTTTGCATCGTCGCGCCTGAGGGCGTGGCGTCGCAGCTCGTGACCGAGAGCGGCGGCATGAGTGCGCCCGCCGGAAATGCCGGAGCGATCATGGAGCTGCTTCGCACGATGACCTCCGCAGTATCGTTCGGGAACCTGCAAGCCGCGCCGGACTGGCTCCGGCAAAAGCACGAAATCACCACCGTCATGCGCGAGTTGAGGGGAGCCATCGCCAGCCAGCCATTGCGTTAAACAAGAGCGGTCGAGTCTGTCGCATCAAACGATTCTCTTGCTTGCAGAACCGTTTATTTCCCCGCTCATGTTTTTTATGGTATTTTACCATTGTTAAACACGATCAAACTGGCCCAGTTTTATTCCGATTCATAACCTCATATTACTCTGGCCATTAAAACTCTTAAACAATTGCCCCGGACTTCAGTTCGGGGTATGCGGATAACACAAAATAAATCAGGGCTTTAGCCCAATATCTTACAGCGGCGGTGTTTGCGATTTATTGTTGCCGGAGTAATAATGGCTTCGTCATGAAACACTACGCAAGGATTCTCGCCGCTGGGCTGATGCTGCTTTCGCCAAGGCTCGCTTTGGCTTCGACCTGGAACATCGTTCCCGACCATTCAAGCGTCGGATTCAGCATCCTGTATCTGATGGGTTCAAACATCAAGGGCAATTTCGACAGGTTCAGCGGCGCGGTCGATCTCGACGACCGGAACATCGCGGCGTCGAAGGTGACGGCCACCATCGACGCAAGCTCGATCGACACCCGCGTCCAGAAGCGGGACGACCATCTGCGCAACCCCGACTTTTTCGACGTGGCGAAATATCCCGAGATCATCTTCGTCTCGAAGTGCTGGAGCCGCACGTCGAACGGGAAGCTGAAGAGCTCTCCGGCGACCTGACGATGCACGGCGTCACCCGCACGGTGGTGCTCGACGTAGCGCCCTTCTCGCCCGCAACCCGCGATCCTGGGGCAACACGCGGCGCGGCACGACGGCGAAAGCGACCATCAACCGCAAGGTTTTCGGCATCGACTGGAACAAGAGCCTCGACACTGGCGGTCTGATGATCGCCGATCAGGTGGAGATTTCGCTTGAAATCGAAATGATCCTCACCAAAGCCGGGTGATAATCATGGCAAGCCGGATTTCCTTTGAGGGATTAGGGAAATCCGGCTTGCTCGATCCTGACATGGTGAGGATTCTCAGGCTTCCGGCGGAGCATCGAGTTCGACAATATCGGAGTAGACGATACGCGGCCAAACGGCACTCTTGCCGATATTGACCATGCTTCTGAGCTGCATGGCGTTGCTGTTGACAAGTCCGCGGTCGGGGTCAGTGTTCAGGAACTCGTACTCCTCGACCACGAGGCGGTATCGCTGCGAGCCTCGAACCTGGGGCAGAAACACTTCTCCACTCCAGACTGAAGCCGTTTTTGAGACCTGCATTTCAGAAAGCGCTGTCCATGGCGCGTCTACCGGAACCCAGACGGGCGCGGCGGTGCCAGGCATAGAGACTTCAACGCGAGCGACGACGCGGTTGGGGCAGGCAATATTACCGTTGAATCGAGGCGCGACGCCGGAGAGCGATACCCTGACGCCAAACGGATTGTTCGGGTCGGCGCTCGTCCAGAGCAGACGGTCGGGCGTTGTCTGAACGCAGTCGGCCACGATGACCCGTGACAGCTCCGTTCCTGCGACCGAGCACGGCTGGTAACGGGCGAGCGCCAGGCGGACGAACGGGAAATAGGATGGTCCGGCATCGATAACCACATCACAATACCAGAGCTTCCGTTCGCTGTCGTAAGCCACCGGATGACCGGCAACGGCAACGCCCCAGAAGGGTTCGGTTGTCGGCAACACCGGGTGTTCATCGAGAATCAGATCCGTCCCGCGAGCCGTGGCGGCAGGAAAATGGTGCACGGTCGGCGTCTGGTGAACCGCGCCGGTGATACGGATGGGATCGGCACCCCAGCGTGTCACGAGTATCTTGAGCGTATCCGGCGGCACCGGGGCGGCCTGGCCGAGCAACGCCATTTTTTCATTATTGTTGAGTCCGTCTGACGGCACGACCAGCGGGCCATGAGCGAGCACGACGCCCAGCAGCTCTCCCTCTCCTGACGAGAACCAGTCACCGCTCATGTAGACCCGCAAGCTGTTGCCGCCTCTGGAACGGAACACTCCATCATCCTTGCGCTCCTCTTTCCAGTCAAACGATGGAATGATGTATTCGATGGTCGGCGCGAGCGGTCGGGCAGAACTGGGTACATCGAGCACGAAATCGGCTGGCCGCTCGGTGGTTGACGGATTGATGAAATTGGTATTTTCCAGCTCTGGCTCGAAGTACTCTTTAAAACAGGTTGTCGCGGTTGCATGATAGGCGATACGCCGGTGCTTCGTATCGCCGAGTTCGTGGCGAACCGCCATTGGCGTGACCGTGGTGTCAGGATCGGTAATCTGGAAGCTTGCTGCGTCGCCTTTCCGGGCCACGAGCGAAAATCCGTCGGGCTTATCCGGCGCTGGCGCGACGTCGTTCCATGTCGCGTGAAAATCGACCTTGTCCGTGCTTTTGCCATGAACATGAAGCCATCCCGCGAGTGTGAAAAAGGTCTCGGCAGGGCTTCTCAGCGGTGACGGCCCCTGAACGGTGGGCGCGGCCAGCGGCTTCTGCACGGCGTGGACGAAGGTCAGTTCGCGGAAGGGGGTGATCATCCAGTGACGCCCCTCTGCCGCCACTTTCGAGAGCTTTTCCCGCCACCCGGCAGGCGCGGACTCCTCGATCCATTGCCAGATACCCATCTGTGAAAGCGCAGCGGAGTCGCCAAGGTTCGAACTCATCCGAACCTTGATCCGCTCGGCTTTTGGCAGGCTGACCACGAGCTTTCGCGCATCGTCCTGCCACTCATAACCGGCCTCGCCCTCGCGCAGCTCTATTTTGAAGGTGGCGGCATGAGGCCAGGCGCAGGCGGCATTGAAACCGGTCTGGAACATAAACGGCGCATCGACACCCGGCAGACCGATGAAGGTGGCTCCTTTGGCGATGGGATCGGGCAGGTAGGGCGCTTCGTCCAAAGCGGCCTCAGAAGCGATGATATTGTCGATTGCTGCCGCATCGCGGGTACAGAGTTCTTCATACCAGGTCGCAGCGCATCCGGGAGGCAGAGGCGTGTCGAGCATACCGTGCAGTCCGGCAATTTCGACCGCCGTGCGTGGCGGCAGGATAACGCGGCTGGTCGTTTCATCCGTGGCGACGCTCTCCTTGCCCGCTTCGCTGCGGATAACGAGGCGGTCAGCCGATTCGCCGGGGCGCAAGCCAAGGCTTTCACCGGGCAGATTCGAGACGCTGATGATCGCCGGGGATTGAACCGGCTCGAAACGCAGATAGGGCGTCGATCCTGTCGCGCAACTTTCGTTCTTGTCGTCGTTCGTGAGGCTGTTACCGGCAATATCGACCACTCGCGCCCGCATCCGGTAGCGCCGTCCGTATCTGAGCTTCGGAAGCGTGCCTTTCGTCACCGTGAACGAGGTGCTGAGGCCAGTGACATTGGTCAACTCCGTTGGCTCGTAATTCACGTTGCTGACATTGTCCTTCTCGGGTTTTCCAATGCTCTTGCCTGGCGGCGGAACGACCAGGCTCCAGCCGTTCCAGTGGAACAGCGCTTCATGCAGGTAGAGATCCTTCGGCATATCGGGATCGCAACTCGCGGTAACGGCGACGGAGAGCGTGCCCTCGTCGTCGCGGTGTTTTTCATCGATAATCACCTCCGTCGAGCCCGTGGCCGAGTCGTGGGTATAGGTTCCGCTTCGCTTGCAGAGGGAGCGCCAGCGTCCGGTTGTTTCGTCCCAAATGTCGATGCAGTTGCCTCGGATGAGATCCTCCGCGTTGAACCTGATGCTGTTCCGAGTGGCTGGATCGACAAGCTTGCTCTCGAATCCTGCGCCGTTTTTGATCTTCGCCAGAAGATCGGCGGCCCGATTGTCCATCATGACCGACAGTCCGCCCGAGCGCAATGCGGGCAATCCGGCGGTTTGCGGCGTGCCGAGCACCGGCTTCTTGAGGCTGAGACTGGCGAGCGTCCCGGCGAAGTTGATCGCCTTGATGGCCGATCCATCGACATCGACCTGGGTGATCGCAAAATCACTGCCCGACAGATCGAGATAACCGTTTTTGACCAGAGTGCCCGAAGCCAGCGGGCTGAAAATGTCGAGCGCCGGACGGAAATCGTATCGGGTGGCCAGCGCGATTTTCGATTCGTTCTTGCGCACATCGGAGCTGGTATCGCCCACCAGCGGATTTTCAGGCCATATGCGCACGATCTTCTCGCTGACGCTGCCGATATTGGCGGGAACCGGAACTTCGAGATCGAAGATCAGGCCGAGAGCGCGCATCAGCACAGGATAATCACTGAGCAAGGCCAATATCTGGTGGAAATCGGGATCTGGCCGCTCCGTTTTGATCTCGTCATACCGGTCAACCCCGCGCCTGGTTTTGGGCGCATGGAAATACTCCGCCTGACAGAAATCGAATTGAATCGCCAAAGTTTCATCCACATCCTCAGCGTAGGTATGCGGCATGACGCCATGATTCTCCTCTATCATGCCGTCGATAAGCTTGTTCACAGGATCCCGTTCAGGGAGATCGAGCAGCCGGAATTTCGAGCCACTCCACTGATTTCCGCCAGTGACAGAGTCCCCTCGACGGCCATAGAGCCAGGAGGGCGAGGGCAGCTCTGTCGGCGATTCGAGGGCGACCTGGGTGTAGAGAGTCCTGATGAAATCGAGCACTCTCGAAGCAGGGAAAGAGCGCAGTTTTGCCTTGGAGTAGTCGCCGGGTACGCGGTTGCGAACAGGCACCGGTTTCGGATCGATGAACAGTTTGCGCCAGAGATCGGCATCGAGCGGCACATCCGCTGCTGGCGTTATGTTGGTGAATGTCGGCACGACCGGCCCCGAAGAGGGATAGTCGCCGAACAGAACGGAAAAGCTCCAGGGCTTGGCTGGCCATACCTGAAAATCGTCGAACTGATCGATCGGTTTGCTCTCGCCCTCAGGGTCGAGCCGTGGGGTCATTCTGACTGAGAGACGGAGCATCTTGCTGCCGTGTCTATCGATAATGCCGTTGGGCAGAGCCGTCCAAGTCAGGCGCTGATTCATTGTGTTGTCTCCTTGTGCTTATGCTGCAAAAGCTTCCAGGTAACTGTTCCAGTCCTCCTCCGCGAAGGTGTCGCCGAAGACCGGATCGGCGGAATCGCCCGCAAACTCTCGCCGCACCTTGAGTTCGACGTCGATGCTGAAGAACAGAATCGAGATTTCAACCGTCATGCGGGCCTCGCCCCACGCCTTCTTGTGGCCGTTCTGGTTGACATAGCTGAGGCTGAGGTAGAACTCGACGCTGATGCCGATCAGACCAAGTACCGACAGTGATCCGCCCAGACGCACGTAGCCGGTAAGCTCGGTATAGGATTCAGTAGCCGTGGAGAGATACTTGATATAGATGCCCGCCATGGCGTGTACTCCACCGCTGGCCACGCCGATGTCGAGGGAGAAATTGCCGCCGAATTCAAGCGAGACCTCGACCATCTCGACGCCGTCAAGCCCGACGCCGATGGCGAAGAATCCGCCGCCGGTGAAGAAAGAGACGGAGATCGAGAATGGATCCTGGCGCTCGGAAAGCGCGAAACGCGCCCGGAACGGATCGCCGATGAACGGCAGCGTCGCCGAGGCGTTGAGGGCCAGGTTACGCAACGCGAGTACGCCAAGCTGTATCGATGGAAGCTGGATGCCGTAAGAGAGCGAGATGCCTTCCGGCGAGACATCGATGCCCGATGCGTCCTTGAAACTGTCGAGGTGCAGCGCTTCGGCGATTGCCGAAACGAAACTGAGACCGCCCTCGAAGGAGACGTTGGTGATGTCGACATTTACCTTTGGCTTCGAGCCGCTCTCCACGAGCATCGAAAACTCATTGAAGGAGATTTTGATGACCTCGGCCAGGGTGATGTCGAACTTCTTCATCACGGCATTGACCCTGGTTTTTATATCAGCAGAGGCGGGTTTGACGATTACCTGGCAATCGACCTCAAGACTCCGACCAGTGCTGGAGGTGAAGCTGCCTGCATCACCCTTGAGCTGGTCAGTTTTCCAGGTGAAGGTGCGTCTGATCGAGCCGTCGGCCAGCACGTTGTTGACCCAGCGAGGAATTGACACAAGATCACTCGTATCGAAACCGGAGACCGTCTCGAGAATTGAAAAGAGATCGAGTCCGCCCAGGATTTTCGCTGACATGCCGCTGAAAAATTCTGCGGGATTGAATATTCCCGATGCGTAGTTGTTGAGTGAATTGTCTCCCGCACTGGCCACGCCGACCGGCCCGTGCGCTCGTGACAGGCCACCGGCAAGCATTCCGGGTGAGATGATGCCGCCCGCCTTGTCGGTTTTGTTGTCGCTTCCGTATGAGACCGCAACGCCGCTATCGAATTTGACGTAGATTTCGCCATTGCTGTTCGAGCCGCCGAATCCCTCATCGAGGTATCGCTGATAATAGCTGATGACATTGGCCGAGGTGATGCCCGCGAACTGACGCATGGCGGGCACCACGACTTTGGCGGTTGTCATCTTCGGGTAGAACGGACGGTGCCATGCTTCGGTGCTCTTTACCGTTGAGACGACGCCTTCGAAGCCGATGAGGGTTGCTTCCAGCGCCTCGTCCTGGCCTCCTTTGGGCTGGGCGAAAAAGAGCTTCTGACCGCCAAAAGCATACATCTTCCGATTTGCATCGCTGCCGTTCTGCTGATTGGCGACAACGAGGTCGATGTTTTTTTTACCTGTATCTGTATCGCGGCAAACGTCGTTACGCACGAACGCGAGCGGCGCGGAAAATTCAACGATATTGCCAGACCAGTCCGTGGCGTTCAGGTGGAACATGAAGTCGCTGCCCCCCGCCCGTGGCCAGAACGCGGTATCGGATACCGGAACGCCATCCGACGAATCGGGCACCTCAATATCCGGCGAAATGAGCTGTCGCGGCAAATCGAGCAGGCGGGTAACTTTTGTCAGCACCCTGACGCTCGTGAATGGAATCTCGCGTCCCTGATATTCGAACACGCCATGTTTTTTCTGATCTTCCTCATAGTTGCGCTCTCTCTCCTTGACGACGATGAAATTCCGTTTGCGCAGCCATGCGCCGACGTAACCTGCCGGTTTCTGACCGAATTTCCGCTCGGTAATCTCGACAAGCACCGCTTTGTGGCCAAAGGGGTAGAGGTATCCACGCTTGACAACCTGGACAAACTGATCCCGGCCAAGTGTTGAGCGGTGGAGCCATTTTTCGAGCGTGACTTCATCGTCAGGCAAACTGGACCAGTCTCCATCGAGATTCAGCCATGCTCCCAGAGAGGTGAGCATCATCAATTTGGCATCCACGCCGATTTTGGCGCTGTTGGTAACGAGAAAATTCCGGTCTTCCGGCAAGAGGGAAGCCTTTTCGCCGAATGGATCCTTGGATATGCCCGGCGTGTTGTCAACAGACCAGATCGCCCGAACCAGCGGTGAGGCCTGGCCTCGGGCCTTGGCGCCAAGCCGGGTATGCCAGAGTACCGCACGGGAGCCGGATTTCATGGCTGTCGAAATATCGGAATCCCAGCAGCCGTGCTGGTCGGGCGAGAGCAGAAGCCGGTAAGGCGCCTCGATGACCGTCGTGTCGAGCGCCGGAGCCTTTTGCTTCTGCAACACGATGCTTCGCCCGGAGTCAGCAACCGGCGTAAACCAGCCGTCTGAAAGAGCTATCCTGAAGATTCCGGGTTTCGCCTGAACAAATTTCTTTCCATCAGGAACAGTATCCTCGCTGGAAACAGCCCTTGCGTCGAGGCGGGGAATCAGAACTCCATCTTTCCAGTTGAGCAGCTCGCCGGGCGTGTAGTCGATCCTGGCGGCATCGTCCGGCAGGTCGAAAGCCAGACGTGACAGGCCGGAGCTGCGGTAGTTGATTGGAATCGGGTCAACAGAATCGTCTCCCGCATGTAATTTCTCGTCCTCAAAGGAGGCCAATTCTCCCATGCTCTGCGGAGGGAAGCAGACGAGAATCCGGGAAACATCCGCTGATGAGCGTAACAATCGCCCGGGTTTCGCGCCCGAGAACGCTGGACGCAAACCGAGGAACTGCAAGCCAATCACCATGAGGTCGCGAGGCCGCACGATCTGCGTGACAATCCAGTCGGGCAGCAGAATATGCGCTTCCGGTTTGGTATCCGACACGGCGATCACCCCTTCTGCCGGAGTCAGCTCACGGCCGATTGGTGAAATTGCCAGAAGCATGGTGCTCGGAGCAAGCGGCGGCATAGGATCGACAACAAAATCCCCCATCCTTGGCGCGGTGGCGATCAGGCTGAACGGCAGACCCTGCTGGAGCGGTTCGCCTGGCGAGCCGAGAAACAGGAGTCCGGGAGCGGAATCGCCGGGCGGAATATCGGTCAGCATAAATCCCGGCCTGCGTGGAACCGCTCCGAGGTAAAGACTGCAACCGGCGGTATGCGCCGTGAGCGGGATACTGGCGCGGCTGGCCAGGAGCGTAGCGCCGAGGCGCACGCCGTCTCCGGAGTAAACGGCGACATAGAGCGGCTTGAGCAGCGGAATCGCGAACGGGGTCATGAAGTCGTTCAGAAGGTCTGCGCCCGGCTCGAAGAAAATCGTGCTCCCGACGGCTCCCACGGCGGTCATCGCACGGCGCACCGAGCCGTCGACCTGTTCGTCAGCCTCGATGAAGAGCTGGCTGAATGCCGGAGCGGGATGCATGAATCGCCAGCCAGAGGCGCGTTCCGGCCACAGCGGCATGTCGAAGGGCGTCTTTTCGGGGATGAACAGAGCAGCGCGGCGATTGGCCGGGAGCGGCAGCACGCTCGGCATTCCGGGGGCCAAGAGGGCCAGCGCCAGAACGGTCGAACTGATCGTATCGCCCTCGGTCGTCAGATCGACAAACGGCTGGCCGCCGCCGAACACGAAGAGCCACGAAGGGTTGAAGGTCGCCCAGGTAACGCCCGCGAGCCGGAGATGCACGCCTGTCGTGACGCGGCAGATGAAGTCGTCGAAAAATACCAGGGCCGAAGCCGGAGCCGAGCCTTCGAGCCACTTCACGAGAGGCACATCTTTGGCGGAGAATCCGCAGAACGGGAAATCGATGGTGAGCGTTGTCGTCTGACCGTGCAGCGATAGCGTGGCGACAAGATCGGCGGAGAGGTCGAATCCGGGGAATCGTGCGCCTTTAAGGGTGATCGTGACCCTTTTGCCATCCCTTCCGACAGCAACCTTGAGCGTCGGCTTTCCTGAGAATCGGGCAACGTTGATTCCCCATTGCGCCTTGCTTTTGGCCTTGACGGTGAACCAGCCGGATGTCCAGGAAAGGGATGCCTCACCGAAAGCAAGTGTTTGAATCAGCGAAGGCTTGTAGACTTTGCCGGGAATGCTGGCCGGAAGTTTCCATTCGGTATGCACGGAGCCAGCTTTGGAGACAAGGAATTTTCCCGAGTCGTCGAGCTGTAGAAAACTCCCGGTTTTCAGTACCGATAGATTGAACGGAGTCGGATTCATGGAGGTATCCTGTTTGAACTGTTTCCTGTAATAACCTGCCGGATGCCCGGCGGTCGATCCCGATAGCCGGTACGCAACCATCCCGGCATTTTTAGCCCCGATATTTCAGGGCACCATTTTCAGGGAATCGACAGAGCAACCGTGGAGACATAGACCGGATCAGAAAACGAAGCGCGCCTGGAGTTATTGGGACAGAGCATTCCAAGAAAAAAAACAGGCAAGCACGCAGGGACGACGGCCATTGAAGTAATGAATCATGCTCGTCCCTTAAGTCAACAGTACTGATATTATTCTTCATTTCAAAGAAAAAACCAACAAAATCCCGTAAATCAGATGTAATACTTATTAGTACCAGAAACAATTGATTCTCGGCTCGATCACGTGATCAGAACTCGCCAGCACGACTACCGACGCCATATCGGCTTGATAAGACCAGAGAGCGTGATGCAACGAAGTAATGCTCACAACCGGTTGCGTTAAGTGTTGTGTCCGGGTTACTTTTCAGGGTGTTTTTACCCGAAATCACGCAAAGAACATAAACTGGCCAGTTAACCTGAAAGATCGCCCATCTGAACGAACCTGTACGTCCGGGCAATCATTCCACTTTGCCGATGAAGACCACGCAACATCCGTCTCGCCTGTCACACGCCACCCGCCACCGGCGGAAGAGCGAAAAAAAGGTGCTCCGCAGCCGCCATCAATCCATCGGCCAGCCGCCGGGTTCGCTCATCCATATCGGCGAGCGGAGGGTCGAGAAGACCGAAATCACGGCCATCGGCTACGACGAACAGCAGGCGGTCACGCTCTCAGTCAGCAACGTCGAGGAGTGCCTTGCCCTGAAGGAGCGCTTCAAGGTGCTCTGGATCGATGTTGCCGGGCTGCACGACACCGGCGTGATCGAGAAGATCGGGGAGCTGTTCGGCATCGACCCGCTGACGCTTGAGGACATTCTGCACACCGGCCAGCGCCCGAAGGTGGAGGATTTCGAGCGCTATCTCTACCTGACGCTCCAGATGCTCGACTTCAACCAGGAGCACGGCGAAGTCGGCCATGAGCAGTTGAGCGTCGTCGTCGGCCCCGGCTGGATCATCACCTTTCAGGAGATACCGGGCGACATGTTCGACCCTGTCCGGCAGCGCATCGACAGCGCCAGCTCGAAACTCAGGAAGCACGAGGCTGATTTTCTGGCCTATACCCTCGTCGATGCGGTCGTGGACCACTACTTTTCGATACTCGAAGAGATCGAGAACCGGATCGACCTGCTCGACGCCGACCTGGTGGCCTCCTTCAGCCAGGAGAGCTTCAACGCGCTGAACGCCCTCAAGCGGGAGCTGATCATGTTCCGCAAGGCGGTCTGGCCGCTGCGGGAGATCATCGGCAGCATTTCGCGGGACGACTTCGCCGTGCTGGGCGACCTGGTCGAGCACTACTTCCGGGATGTCTACGACCACGTCATTCTGGTCATCGACACGGTCGAGGTGTTCCGCGAGATCGTCACGAGCATGCACGAAACCTGGCTCGCCGGGGTCAACAACCGGATGAACGAAATCATGAAGTTCCTCACCATGATCGCCACGATCTTCATGCCGCTCTCGTTCATCGCGGGGGTCTACGGCATGAACTTCAAAAACATGCCCGAGCTTAACGTGTGGTGGGGCTACTACGCCGTGCTCGGCCTGATGGCCGTGATCGTCCTCGGCTTTCTCAAATATTACCGATCGAGGCGCTGGTACTGAGAACGATATGATTATGCCCCCAATGATTGCCCGAAGTTGCAATATTCATTCACAAAGGATATACTTGTTTTATATTTCAGAAAACAATCAACATCGAATTAATGACAGAACAGGAATTTCTTAACCTTATCTATTCCAGTATTCATCCAGGAATGGATGTCAGAAAGCCAAGAAAGATTTCAAGGATTCTGGAGGTGACACCAGATGGAAAAATCTATTATTTAATTGGAACCAAAAATAAAAAAGCTGTAACACGAGACGATCTTTGTAAGATTTATCGTCTTTTGTCGAAGGGAGGACTAAGCAATAACAAAATTGCTGAGATTTCAGGAGCCTCAAGGCCGTGTAACAACACAACGGTGAAATGGATTTTTACTCACTTCGGCTTAGCAAGACAGGATGTTCTTGGATATTGGCAAGCGAGCTGGAAAATTAAATAGCAAAAAAATAACATCACTGATATTATCGATCAATGGTATAAAACTGATTGCCGTTGCACAGGCATTCAAAACTTTTCGTAAACACGAAAGTCCGCAATTCTTCCGCTCACAGGCCTCTTGATCTACTGTCTGCACGGAACGTATTATTCCTCTGAAGCGACTTGTTTTCATTGAGCAATTGAATCTATTTATTGATATAAAAACGATCTGAAGTTTCTTCAGCCCGGTTGATAGCGTTAGGCTTGGTATAACGCTGACAGAAATGGTACTTTTGAAAAACAACGCTCAGCGCCTAAGGCAATTCACGTAATCATCAATGGTCATACCAAGATTGTGGTGAAGATATTGCCTAACGTCCGCATCAGAAAGAATCTTGTCGTATTCAGAACAGATGATGCGTTTGGATTCAAAGTCTATTCTGACATCCTGGAGAAATTTTTTGAAGTCGGGATTCTGTTCACACAGCTTGTTGATGGCTTCCCAGTCGAGCGATGGCTTGATTTTTGCGGGATAAAGTATCCGGGAATCATCGATACTCATCGGATCGAGTTGGATTACACCGATACCGAACGACGTGGCAAGCCTTTCCAGTTCGGCAAGGAAGTCGTTGTCCTGCATGATTTCAACGGCAACCAGATATCCCTCGTGAGCCCATGACGAATTCGAAACCGCCTGAAAAAAAGACTCCCGGTAATTCGATTTGTTGAGGGATTTCTTCAGCTCGAATGAAAACAGACGGATAGCGTTATTGTCCGACAAGCGATTCAGATCGATAACAACAGGCTCCCACTCCTTTAGCGGCAGATAAAATCCGACTATATCGGGATGCAGCCATTCGTTGTAGCCGTTCTTGAGCGATTTTTCATGATAGATCGTCTTCGTATGGATCGCCCTTCCCCGGTTGAATGAAAGGTTGAAATAAACGAAGTAAGTTAGTAGAGGATGCAGGTCGCGTTCGCTGTACTGAAAAGAGCTTTTCACCTCCTTTGATTCAGCTTTCTCTATCGCCTTATCGACATTTGCAGGGAGTTCTTTTATCCGGGACGCGAGGAAAAATCGCGCTGGACGTTTTCCAACTTTGACAAAGCGGGAATCTTCCTTGTCCCGGACATCCACATAAAGCTGCGCTCCAAGCGTACTCCACGGAGTTTTGCCTGTCGTCCTGATTTTATCGGAAAGCCCGTCAGCTTTGGCCTTGTTCCATATTTCGGAATAGGTCAGGGGCATCGTTGCTGACATCAAAACATCGAATGCCAGATCAAGAAAGGAGTACTCTGCCATACGCGAAGTGATTGGCATGGTTGGGCATCTAAAAGAATATGCCTCAACATACAGAAATTCAGGGGATTATACGCATTGATGACACGCAACACGTTGTCATTTTCTGCCATATCACCGTTGTTGAAAAACAAAAAGGCATCCCGGTCAGTCGGGACGCCCTTGCAATCGTATCATCTCTTTATCCGCTAACTCTGCGTCTTATAGCGTGAAGCTGATCTGCTTCTCTTTTTCGGCGAAGAGTTTGGCGGCGAGGTATTCGCGGTTCATGCGGGCGATGTTGGTGACGGCGATCTCTTTGGGGCATTCGGCTTCGCAGGCGTAGGTGTTGCTGCAATTGCCGAATCCGAGGCTGTCCATCGTGGCCACCATCTTCTGGACACGGTGTTCGGCCTCGACCCTTCCCTGCGGAAGCAGGGCGAGGTGGGAGACCTTGGCTCCGACGAACAGCATCGCCGAGGCGTTGGGGCACGAGGCGACGCAGGCTCCGCAGCCGATGCAGGCCGCCGCGTCGAAGGCCGCATCAGCATCCGGCTTGGGCACGGGAATGGTGTTGGCGTCGGGAATGCCGCCGGAGTTGACCGAGACGTATCCGCCCGCCTGGATGATCTTGTCGAAGGCGCTCCGGTCGACGATCAGATCCTTGATGACCGGGAACGCGCCGCAGCGCCACGGTTCGACGTAGATCGTCTCGCCGTTCCTGAACGAGCGCATGTGCAACTGGCAGGTGGTTGTTCCCTTCAGCGGACCGTGCGGGCGTCCGTTGATGTAGAGGCTGCACGTGCCGCAGATGCCTTCGCGGCAGTCGTGGTCGAAGGCGACCGGATCTTCGCCCTTGGCGATGAGCTGCTGGTTGAGCTGGTCGAGCATTTCAAAAAAGGAGCTGTCAGGCGAGACATCCTCTGCCTTGTAGGTGACCAGACCTCCTTTGTCCGAGGCGTTTTTCTGACGCCATATTTTCAGGGTGAAAATCATGATCGCCGTTTATTTGTAAGAGCGTTGAGATGGTTTCACCGTGTCGAAACGTAGCTCTTCACGATGCCTTACTGGCGACGCGCCGTCGCCTTTGAACTCCCATGCGGCCACATGCGCGAACTTTTCATCGTTGCGCAGCGCTTCGCCGTCGGGGGTTTGAGACTCTTCGCGGAAGTGGCCGCCACAGGACTCCTTGCGTTCGAGGGCGTCACGCACCATCAGGTCGCCGAGTTCGATGAAGTCCTGCACGCGCCAGGCTTTCTCCAGTTCGGGATTGTACTCCTTCATGCCGCCGGGAATGCTGACGTCGGACGCGAAATCCGTTTTCAGCTCCCCGATGAGGCCGAGAGCCTTCTGCAGGCCGGATTCGCTCCTCGACATGCCGCAATACTCCCACATGATCTTGCCGAGGGTTTTGTGGAAGTGATCGACCGAGGTTTTCCCTTTGGTTCCCTTGAGCTGGCTGAGCCGGTCGTTGACGTCGTGCACGGCGGTATGGAACTCCGGCAGGGTCGTCTGGATGGGCGGCGTGTGAATTTCGTTGGAGAGATAGGCCGAAATGGTGTAGGGCAGCACGAAATAGCCGTCGGCAAGCCCCTGCATGAGCGCCGAAGCGCCGAGACGGTTCGCGCCGTGATCCGAGAAGTTGCACTCGCCAATCGAGTAGAGGCCGGGCACGGTGGTCATCAGTTCGTAATCCACCCAGAGACCGCCCATGGTGTAGTGCACCGCGGGATAGATCATCATCGGCGTCTGATAGGGATTGTCATCGACGATCCGCTCGTACATCTGGAACAGGTTGCCGTACCGTGCCGAGATGGCCTCCACGCCAAGCCGGTTGATCGAGTCGCTGAAGTCGAGGAAGACCGCACGGCCACTCACGCCGACGCCGTAGCCTTCGTCGCAGCGCTCCTTGGCGGCTCTCGATGCGACGTCGCGAGGCACCAGGTTGCCGAAGGCCGGGTAGCGGCGTTCGAGATAGTAGTCGCGCTTCGACTCGTGAATCTGCTCCGGCGTGATCTTCTTCTGGCGAAGCAGCTCGACATCCTCTTTCTCCTTGGGCACCCAGATGCGGCCATCGTTGC
>JAAXWU010000132.1 GCA_013334855.1 Chlorobaculum sp.
TCGTAAACAAAAAAGACTGGAAATGAGGTCGCCCCTTGCTTCCAGACAGATTTCGACAACAACAGACACCATCAACCAACTAACTCACCAAACCCGATTCTCCACTTCCAGCTGAGGCAAAACAATTCGGGCTGATGCCAGCCATTGCCCTCCCGGATGCCGAACTCCGGGCGGAGGCCGAGTGGTTCTGGAGCCAGAGCAATCCCGCATTCGGATCGGGTGGAGGCAGAGGACAAGGGTGGAGGAACCGGTAGTTGTTCGGACAATCATCGGTCTGTTGCCGCGAGCTGAAGCCGCTCTGCTCGCCTGTGGAGTTCGACTGCGATAACGATGTTGTGCCGGATTCCGACGATTTCCCGGCGGCGCTGCCGTGATCGGGTTTACCGCGGGAGTAAAAACAATGGCGCTGGCCTCTCGACTGGAGATCAGCGCCATTGGTGCGTTATGTCTGCGTAATGCCGGACAATCCTCGATTACATGCTCACGTCGTTGTTGGCCAGCAGGCTTGCGGTTTTGATGGCGTCGTCCGGCTTGCCGGTGTACTTTCTTACGCCAACTTTCGTGCCCTTGTACCACGGAATGGTGGTTTTCGGATCGGTGTACGACGAGATCACCGGATTCAGCGACCCTTTGGCGTGATACATGATGCCGAAGATCAGGCCCGGCTTCGTGGCGTCGTTCACATAAACAAGCGCCGTGCTCGTTCCCTCCTCGTTGAACACATCCACCATGTCGCCGCTCTTCACGCCAAGCTTTCCCGCATCTTCGGGATGGATTTCCACATACGGGAGTGGCAGCGTGAAGTATTTTTCGGGAATCCTGCGGTCGTGGTACATGGTCTGCCACACCTGCTGCGAGCGGCCGGTGGTGAACCAGAAGGGGTATTGCGGGTTGTTCTCGTATTTGGCCACCTCGGCGGGATAGCCGCTCCACGGATCGGTACCGTACCACTTGAACAGCCCGTCCTTCGTCGCGAAGCCGTGCGTGTAGCGCCGCTTCGTGCCCACGAGTTTGCCTGTCGCCGGGTCGCGGCGCACCGGAGTCTGGATGCCTTCGTTGCCAAGCTTGCGGAGCATGTCGTGAGTTACCCCCACGTAGCATTCAGGCGAAAGTTTCGCTTCATCGGTTTCGGCAACCCTGTTGTCGCCGAACGCTTTCGAGCCTGCATCGAACACCTCCGAGTCGCTTTTCCACTCCATGCCGCCGAACCGTTCGGCCATCTCCCTGTTGCCTTCGGCTTCATACATCGCCCTGATGCACTTGCCGATCCGGGCAAGAATCTGCCAGTCGGGCAGCGCTTCGCCCGGCGCGTCCATGAACTTGTCATAAATGCGCAAGAGGCGGCTGTGGCAGTTGATCGAGGTATCGACGGCTTCGCCCCAACCTGCGGCGGGCAGAATCATCATGGCATCGGCAGCGGTGTGCGTCATGTACATATCCTGCACGATCACGAACAGTCCGCCCGTTTTCTCGAACGCTTCGAGCACCTTGTCCGCGTAGGCTTTCGCTTCTGTTGGCACGCCACCGTTGTCGAGATAGTCGAGCAGGGCGTCCGAGCGCTTCTTCACCGTTTTCCTGAAGAACTGGCTGTTCGGCGTCGAGAGGTAGGGATCGGTCGCGCCTACCCAGTAGATCTTTCCGCCGCCGCCGGTGATGTATTTATCGACGTTTTTCGGCGGGCCGCCCGCATAGATCGAGCCGGGCGTTGGCGCTGGCGGGCGAACGTAGCCCTCCTGATGACCGCCGAGCCTGCCGCATCCGGTGCCAACGCGGCCAACATTATGACCGAGGACGTTGAGCTGGGCGATTGCGGCGACCTGGTCGTAGTTCTTCATGTTCCAGATGATGCCCTTCTCGTAGATGGTCAGGGTGCGGCGCTTGAAGCCGCCGGCCTTGGGCTTGGCCATCCACTCCGCAGCCTGCTGCATCCGGGCTTTCGGAACGCCGGTGATGCGTTCGGCGTCGGCAAGCACGGCGGCGAGCGGCGTTCCAATCTGCAACGACTTCTGCCTGTACTCCTCGAAGGTTTTCATGTCGGTGCGTTGTTCGAGGAACGCCTTGTCGTACCACTGGTTCTCCCAGATGATGCGGGCGATGGCATTGGCCAGAATCCAGTCGGTGCCGAGGTTCGGGCGGATGTGCAGCACCCGGTCGGCAGCGATCTCCTGGCTGACGGTCACGGTCGCATTCTTCCGTGGGTCGATCACCACGACACGGCCTTCCGCCGCCGGTTCGCCCGAGCTGTACACAGCTTTCTTTTCATCGACCGAGCCGCCCTGCAGGTTCGGCATGATGTGCTCGGTGTAGAGAATCGTGCCGGTTTCATAGGCATTCGCTCCCCAAAGCACGACCGTATCGGCGAGGCGGGCGTCATCGACGTCGTAGTTCAGTTCGTGCATCCCCCGTTCGCGGGTGCCCCAGGTTTCGGAGTTGTATGCCGGGCGATTGTGGATCGAGAGATAGTTCGTCTTCACGCCGCTGAGGAAAAATTTCCCCGCCGCCCAGTTGTCTTCGAAACCGAGACCGGAGCTGCCGTGGTCGTAGAACTTCATGGCGATGCTGTCCGCGCCGTACTTGTCGATGGAGCGTTTCGTGATGGTCGCGATGATCTCGACGGCGTCATCCCACGAAATGGCCACGAAACCGTTCTCCCTGCGGACGAGGGGATCGGTCAGCCTTTTCCTGGTGTAGCCGTCCGGGGTGTAGGCCGTCCGGGCGTTGGTGCCGCCGCGGATGGAGTAGTCGCCCTTGTTGATGCGGGACTCTTTGGCCGGAATGATGGCGAGATTGTACTTTTTGCCGTTCTTGCGGGTGATAACGTTGTGCATGGTCTCCGTGTAGGAGTGGCCGGAGAGCATGGGCGACGGACTCGAAAGGTCGATGCCGAAGCCGTTGTTTCGGGCGGAGCCATCCTTGCCGACCGGCCACACATAGACGTTGTAGCCGCACCCGGCGCTGCAATACTGGCAGACGGTCGTGTAACGTTCAGCATCCTTCGGCGGAACCGGCAGCGCGTCTTTTCTGGTATAGAGTGACATATGATTGCTCCTTAGCTGACTTTAAGGTTGCTGATCCTGCCATAGACAAGGCCTTCGATTCCTTCGGCGTAGATGTTGCCGCTCGCGCTGTCATGCCGGAGGATGAGCTGGGCCAGCCACTGGGACGCGAGGCCCTGATAGGTCTGTCCGTTTTTCGACGGATCGAACATGGAGTAGTGACAACCGCAAACGAAACGGCCTTTGCTGTAGCTTACCGGGCAGCCCATGTGCGGGCACAACGATGAAAATGCAACCACGTTTTTCAGGTTGCCGACACCGCCGATAGCCGTCTGATCGAGCATGACGAGGGTGCACGGTGAGGAGCTGTCCGGGTAGGTGAACGGCACCGGCTCGCCGACTTTCAGTTCACGGATGTTGCCGATCTTTACTGATGGATACCGCTTTCCCGTTGCGGCATCGACTCTTCCGGCAAGGCCGAAGAGAGCCAGGGCCATGCTTGCAGAAGAACCCTGCAAGAACTGCCTGCGACTGATTGGTGCCATATACCTGTCTCCTTTTTAGCAATTGTTTACTATTGAAACAAAAAGCCGACATTCGATCAGTGAATACTACCGTGGAATTTCAAGTCTGCTTGCCGATAAGGCGTCAACGCAACGAGACCCGGATTGGCAGGATGTTCCGGGTGCAATTGAACTGATAGAAAAAAATCTGACAGTTAATAGTTCAATCTGAAAAAATTAACAATTGCGACACAACTGGTTCAGTGACTGGCCGGAGCCGTTACGGCAACGCTTAAGACCTGCTTCATCCGCCGACCTGCTGGACGACCGCCTCGGCGAAAGTGTGAGACTGGAGCTGGAGAAAATCGGATTCGAGATGCTGGTGGCAGTGTTGGGGAGGGGGTGAAACGGCAGGTGTCGGCCTTTTACGTCACTTCAGAAGAGCGAGCAGGTCTTTGATGAGGAGATAGAGATGATACGGGTCGGTGGGACTTGGCTCGAATCCCCACTGGAGGTACCAGTTACGGGTGGCGTCATCCTTGGCATGAACCAGAATCGCCCTGATTCCGGCGATTCCGGCGATTTCGGCGGCTTGAGCGGTTCGCAAAAGCGCGTCCTTGAGCAGCGCCCGACCGAGGCCGACGCCCTGAAACCGCTGGTCACCCGCAAGCCTCGCCAGAATCATCACCGGTACCGGATGACCGGCAAGCCCTTTTCCAAGCCGCCCGGTGTCCGACGTCTGCTCGACGCTGCCGACCGCGAGGCTGTAAAAACCGGCAACGCGATTGCTTCCCTCTTCGCATGAAACACAGGTCTGAGCGCTGTTGGCTTTCTGATTGACCAGCGCGAATCGTTGCAGGAACTGGTTCAGCGCCGGGCTGCCGCAATCGAATGCCGATACATCATGGGTGGAGGCGAGTTTCTGAACCTTGCTAAAGCGGGCCTCCGTCAATCGAGCAGTCCCGGCTCGCTCAGCAAAGCTTTCATCCGGCTGTCGGGAGCGGACACCGTCCTGTCGAGAAGCTCCTGAAATTGCTGCCACTGCGCGTCGTCCAGCTCGAACCGGCGACGGTCAGCAAGCGTCTGGTTGGCGGCGGTGATGCCTGCATCGAGCAGGAATTCGCTGACGCTTTTGTGAGACGCCTGGGCCGCCTCCTGCAAAAGCTGCTTGACGGATGCACTTGCGCGGACATCGATCCGCTCCGATTTGAGTGGTGTGCTGGTTGCCATGATGTTTTTTCTTTATGCGATTACGCTCTCAATATAACGTACGGATGATGTCACGACAACAACTGATTTAGAGTGGTTGCTTGATGAGGTGGTTGAGGGTTCAATTCAGGGATCGCTACTGCTTGAAAAACTGAGAAAGGGAAATGCTTGACATCAGCCAGCACGAACTCGACGTGGTGCGAAGCATTCTCGACCGTTTCGTGCCCGATGCCGAAACCATCGTGTTCGGCTCACGGATTCACGGCACGGCAAAACCCTGGTCAGACCTCTACCTCACCATCAAGCCCAAATCACCGCTCGACTGGAAACTGCTCGCCGAAATCAAAGAAGTATTTCAGGAATCCGAATTATCGTTTAGAGTCGATATTCTTGATTGGAACAACTGGTTGAACTTGAATGGCAGACGGATAACCAAGACCCGTCTGCCACATTTTAAAGGAAAGGTGATAACACCTTCAGTTCATTCGTCCTTTGCGGGCTAATTTTCCATATGCCCTAAAATTAACAAAGGAACTGGCCCGTATTTCACATAACTGAAACAGCAAAGAAGGTATATTTATTCTCCAACAATTTTCACTGAAGAAACCTGGTCATTGGGAACACCAACAGCTTCGATCCAATTGTAAACTCCGGGGCCGAAAGCTGGGCCGAGCGGCTCGACATAATTGACATGGCGGTAGAACTGCCAGCGACCGCTCTGGACGACAAAACTGGATACCTTATCGTTCCAATTGCCGTTGATCCCTGATCCAGCGCCGCCTAAAGCGAGTTGGGTGAAATCAGCTGTGCTGTTGAAAAGGTGGGTATGCAAACCACCAAGATTGATATCCACATACATCAGAAGTTCGGGCTTCAACATGATAGACTCCTTGAAATGAATTGATTTTGGATTGAAATTTTTCTCGATGTCACATT
>JAAXWU010000021.1 GCA_013334855.1 Chlorobaculum sp.
TTTCAGGAGAGCGACCTTTTCCTGTGGGGTGTAGTTTTTTCTCACTTTTCGCATGGTGAATTCCTCCGTTTTTGCACTCTAACTCAAACGGTCGATTTCTCCAATTCACGCTGAACCAAAACAGAATCGCGTGATGGCCTGCGGATCGATGCTTTTCTGTTTGTCCGGCTTTTTGAAACATGCGACCAGATATGCAGAGCATTCTTTTGGATATTCACGGTCAAGGCCAGGCATATGCAGATAGCAAAAAAAGGGCTGTCAGTTAGCGCAATATCGCCAGCAAAGGAGTGGAAAATGCAGGCAAGCGAGCTTGAGGACTATCTTTACCAACAGATTCCCATTTCGAAACAGATCGGAATATCGGTCATGTCAGCCGATACAAATCACCTACTCCTGGCAGCGCCATTGAATCCGAATATCAATCACTGCGATACGGTATTCGGAGGCAGTGCTTCCGCAGTGGCGATTCTTGCCGCATGGTCGCTGATTCATCTCCGGCTCTCCGGTAACGGTATCTCTCTCTCGCATTGTCATTCAGCTCAATACCATGGCATATACGTTGCCTGTTTCAGGCTATTTCACGGCAAAAGCCATCAACCCGGATGAACCAGCCTGGAGTATGTTCATGGAAACAATTGGTCGAAAAGGCAGAGCGAGAATTCAGGTCAAATCAATTCTCGAGTATGAAAACAAAATCGCAGGAAAATTCACCGGGGCCTTTGTGGCATTCAGGACAAACTCAGTCTGAGCTGCGTGGCATTGGCAACGAGGGCTGTTCTGCATCTTCTACAACAGGGAAACGAAGAGGGAGTACACTCCGTAGCTAAAAACAACCGCCCCACAAGCCCGCTTAACATAAAGCATGGAAGAGGATTTTCCCGTCCAGTCCAGATAGCGCTGAACCAGGCTGGTCATGCTTCCCGCCAGTGCCACGACAAGCACATGGCCGAATGCGAAGGCCAGCACAAGCAGGGTGGCAAAAACCCGGTTATCTGCGGAGAGCGAAAAGACGGTGCCAAGCACCGGGGCAAAAAAGGCAAACGTACAAGGGCCAAGGCCGATACCGAACACCAGTCCGAGCGCGAATGCTCCCGTCAATCCGCCCTTCTGCTCATCTGGCAACCGGATAGTCGGCCAGTTGAGCCGCAAAATATCCATAAGGTATAACCCCATCACGATAAAGACTCCGCTCACAAGAGACGTTCCCCACCGTCCGGTATCGCCGGCCATTCTTCCAAGCATGACCGTCACAAGGCCGATGCCAGCTACCGTAACCAGCGTACCGAGTGCAAACGAACCGGCAAGAGCCACGGCGCTCCTGCCCTTTACCTTTCCGTTCCGGCTGATATAGCCGATAACGAGCGGTATGCCTGCAAGATGGCAGGGACTGAGCACCACGCTCAACACGCCCCAGGCGAAAGCCGCTATCATGGAGAGCCACTGGCTATCACCAAGCGCACCGGTCAACCATGTGAAAAGCGCCTCGGTCATCGCTGCTTTCCGGACAGCGGAACAAGCCCCTGTCGCTTCAGGAGCACGTCGATCTGCTCCTCAGAATAAAATCCTTCGTGGCGGAAAAACTCCTTTCCGGCGCTGTCAAGAAACACCTGGGTGGGAATGACCCGTATGCCATACTTTTCCGCATACTGGCGCTGCTTCGGGTTCCATATATCGTAAAACACCACCTTGAGCTGCACTCCATACTTTTTCTCGACTGCCTGCATGACCGGCTGCATCTGCCTGCACGGTATGCAGTTCAGAGAACCAAGCTCGACAAAGGTCACTTTCTGGCCAGCTTTCGGCAACTCTCCGGCGGCCACCGGCTCCGCTCCCGCCATTTGCTGCTCCACTCCGCCGTTCCCTGTACATCCCGCGAAGGCAAGCGCCATCAGCAACAACAGATATTTTACCATACAATCAATCTCCAGGATTACCGTAATGAACCGGTTTGTGTTGAAGTAATAAACGTAAACAAGAGATCGAAAAGCCCGAAAATGCTCTCACCTTGCATGGGTCATCGTTTCAAGCCGGCCTCACAACCTATCGACACCGATGCCGTTCTTGTCGGCACCCGCCCGCATGGTCATTTCCGGCTGGAGCTGAACGCCTCTCATCTCAAGCGCCAACTCAAGAGAACGGACAGAGATTCCGCTCTCCCCGGCTATCTGCCCAAGGGTTTTGCGCCCGAATTCTTCGGGAGGGAGTTTTCGGCCGCGGCCATCATGAGCAACAAGTGTGCCGTAAATCGTTTCGGCTGTCGTCCGGTTTTTTGCAGCTATATCCTCAAGCGTTGGCTCAAGCGAACCGACGGTATAACGGCTGTTCTGCAAGCTCCTTCAGCGTGAGCTTCGCCGCATGGGGCGAAGGCGGTTGTCATCGGCCCGCTGGTCGAAGCGCCGGTGCGGAAAAGCAGGATGCTGCCGAAAAGCTCTCGTGGGCTTCCCATGCCTTCCGGTTGATGAAAAAGAGGTGCAGTACAGAGAGTATGGCAAAAACACCCGAAAATCGCGTGCTGGTTCTGCCAACCGGTTTGGAAAGACCGGGCATCCGTCAGTCCATCCAGTTGGCAACTCTTCCGGGAGGCGACACGTACAGAACGACACCCGAAACCAGCAACATGAACAATAAGAGCACCAGAGCGAAACTGATCGATACTCTCCAACTGAACCTCTTCTTTATGATAATCTGCAATTATCGCTGACCGTCCGATAAACTACCGGTTCCTCCACCCTTGCCCTCGGCCTCCGCCTGGCCCGAATGCGGGATTGCTCTGGTTCCAGAACCATTCGGCCACCGCCCGGAGTTCGGCATCCGGGAGGGCAATGGCTGGCATCAGCCCGAATCGCGTGATGGCCTGCGGATCGATGCTTTTCTGTTTGTCCGGCTTTTTGAGAAACGCCATCAAGTGGGCGACCCCCTCCGCTTTCGTCTGGAATCGCTGATGGTACTTGTTGGCCAGAGGTGCAATGGGCGGCGCTGTTTTGGGGGGCGGCGCGATGGAATGGCAGACGCTGCAATTACGCTCGAATACCGTCGCTCCGTCGGGAACTGCGGCAAGCGATACCGTTGCCATTGAAACACAACCTGCCACGATCCCTGACAGACACACAAAAGCTGATCTCCTGTTCATGATTGCTCTCCTTTTCATCGGGTTTCTGAAATCATGCGGATCTCACGTTTCGTACATCACGTCGAAATGGGGTATCCGCAATAACTTCGACGCTCATCCGGCTCAATACGTGCACCCTTTTTCCCTTTGCGCTCTTCTTTGACCGTATGCGGAAAGCCGAAGCAACGCCGACGAGAGGCTCGCGGTCACTCCCACTCCATCTCGTTATAGACCTGCAAGGCATTCCTGCCGGACAGAGCGTCGAAGTTGCCCAGAGAACGGAACATCGTCTGGTCAATGGAACGGATCCCTGTCGCCTCTCCGCCGGAAGCCCGATAATCCGCCACAGCCTTGCGAATGAATGAGAGATAGCGCCTCGTAACGTCCGAAGCTTTTTCAAGAGTCGCCGGATGGCCGTGGCCGGGAACCACAATCCGCGGATGCAGCGCGGCCAGGGCATCGAACGCCTCCAGCCAGCTCTTGCTGCGCGAATGCTCCAGCACGCCCGGAAGCCGCTCCATATAAACGATATCCCCGCTGAAGACAATCTTTTCGGAAGGCAGCCAGACAAACGAGTCGCCCGGCGTGTGCGCCCAGCCGCGATGCTGGATCACCAGCGTTTGTCCCCCTACGGTCAGCCGCAACTCGTCGCTGAACGTCTCGTCGGCAAAGAGCGGCTCCGTGCCCCTCATGCCTTCCGCCCCCACGAGGTTTTGCAGCATGGAGAGCTGTTCCGAGGCACGGGCTTTCTGGTCTTTGACGGCCTCTTCGTGAGCGATGATTTTCGCGCCATGCGACTTGAAATAGCCGTTGCCCAGCCAGCGATGGTCTTGTCCGCCGGTATTGACGACATGCGTCACCGGCTTGCCGGTCACGCTTCTGACCAGCGCGGCGATGCGCTCCGCCCCTTTCCACGACGCACCGGAATCGATCAGTACCACGCCGTCTGAACTCACCACGAACCCGAAGGTCGCATTGTTGCCCAGGTTTTCCGGCGTCCGGTTGTCGAGGCCGCCGACGATGGCATATACATCGGGCGCAACCTTTTGCAGGGTGAGGCTTTCGCCCGCGATGAGAGAACAGGGGTTCAGCAGCAGCGCCGCCATGAACAGCAGGATAAAATAACGCATGAGCTTCATGGTTTTATGAGATGACAGATTCCGGTTCGCCCGACTCCGGTTTCAGGCCAGGCCGCTTACTCGGCACGGTCGAGCCACGCCTGCAATTTTCCGCGCAGCTCATCACGCACAGTCCTGAAACCGGCAAGCTGCTCCTCTCTGGTGCCGCTCTGTTCAGCCGGGTCCGGCAAGGGCCAGAAAAAACGGCGTCCATCGAGAAGGCCCGGCCAGATTCTCGGGCAGCTTGCCTGGGCCTTGTCGCAGACAACGATGAGATAGTGCACCGGAACCCTGCCGAGGTAGAGGTCTACCGGCTTGGGTTTCTGCGAGGCGATGTCGATGCCGACCTCCCGCATCACTTCAACCGCGAGCGGATGCACCTCCTCTCTTGGTTCCAGCCCGGCGCTCATGGCTACGAACCGGTCGTCGGCCATCTCCCTGAGCAGCCCTTCGGCCATCTGGCTCCGCGCCGAGTTCCCGGTGCAGAGAAAGAGCACATGTTGTTTCTTTTCCATCTTCGTACAGGTTTTTGTTTGAAGTCGAGGCAAACATTCAGGCGTTGTCAGGCTTCGCTCACGCCGCCGAACCACTTCTCCCTGAACCACAGCGCGACGTTGACCAGCGCGATGAGAGCCGGAACCTCCACGAGCGGGCCGATGACGGCGGCGAAGGCTTCGCCGGAGTCGATGCCGAAGACCGCGACCGCAACCGCGATGGCCAGCTCGAAGTTGTTGCTTGCCGCCGTGAAGGAGAGCGTGGCGGTTTTGGAGTAGTCCGCGCCGATCTTGCGCCCCATCCAGAACGACACGAGGAACATGATCACGAAGTAGAGCAGCAGCGGAATGGCGATGCGCACCACATCCATCGGGATTTTCACGATATACTCGCCCTTGAGCGAGAACATGACGACAATCGTGAAGAGCAGCGCCACCAGCGTCAGCGGGCTGATGCGCGGCACGAAGACCGTTTCGTACCACTCGCGCCCCTTCAGCCGCAGCATGAAGAAGCGGGTCAGGAATCCGGCAATGAAGGGGATGCCGAGGTAGATGAAGACCGACGAGGCGATTTCGGCGATGGTGATCTCGACGCGGAACGAACTCAAGCCGAGCCAGCCGGGCAGCACCGTCAAAAACACCCAGGCATAGACGGAAAAGAAGAGCACCTGAAACACCGAGTTGAAGGCGACCAGCCCGGCGGCGTACTCCGTGTCGCCCTTGGCCAGCTCATTCCAGACGATCACCATGGCGATGCAGCGGGCCAGGCCGATCATGATCAGCCCCGCCATGTAGTGCGGCATGTCGGCCAGGAGCAGCACGGCGAGCGTGAACATGAGCACCGGCCCGATCACCCAGTTCTGCACGAGCGACAGGCCGAGCACCTTCGTGTTGCGGAATACGTCACCAAGCTCCTCGTACTTCACCTTGGCGAGCGGCGGATACATCATCACGATGAGGCCGATGGCGATAGGAATGTTCGTCGTGCCGGACTGGAAGCGGTTCCAGAATCCGGCGATCTGCGGGTAGAGAAAGCCGGACAACACGCCGATGCCCATCGCAAGGAATATCCAGAGCGTCAGGTAGCGGTCGAGAAACGAGAGCTGTTTTGTCGTGTGACTCATGATTTCGCTTCCGTTTTCATCTGGTTATAGAACTCTCTGAACCCGGTACGGATTTCGTCGCGTACCCGCCGGAAGACGGCGAGCAGCTCTTCCCTGGGTCCAACGGCCTCTGCGGGATCGTCGAAGCCGATGTGCAGCCGGTGCTTCACCTCGCCGGTGAAGAGCGGGCAGCTCTCTTTCGCGCCGTCGCAGACCGTCACGACGTAATCGAACGGTCTCGATGTAAACTCCTCAACGCTTTTAGGCCGACAGGCACTGAGGTCTATCCACTCTTCGCGCATGACTGCAATGGCAAGCGGGTGCACCGCCGCCGCCGGTTTTGTGCCTGCGGAGAAGACTTCGAGTTCGGAGTCAAACGAACGCAGGAACCCTTCAGCCATCTGGCTGCGGCATGAGTTTCCCGTACACAGAATGAGTATCGACTTTTTCATGGTTTTGATAGATTATTGTTGCTGCTGCGCTTATAACAGATCGACTTTCTTTAACAGCCAAAACCCAGTTCTTGTCATTCTGAGCGAAGCGAAGAATCCATAACTTATTTTTAAACGGCAAGATAGATTCTTCATTGCGCTACGCTCCATTCAGAATGACAGATGCATCTCCGTAATTTTTATCTCGTTGCAGTGCTCTCGGAGTGCAAACATCCATTCAAAACACTGCGTTGAACACGAACCCCACCAGCATGATGCCGGTCGCCACGACTCCCGCGAAAATCGCGATGAGCGGCGGGCGGAGCACCTTGCGCAGGATGATCATCTCCGGCGCGGAGAGGGCGATGACGCTCATCATGAAGGCGAGCACCGTGCCGAGCGCCGCGCCCTTGCCGAGCAGCGCCTGCACGACCGGAATGATTCCGGCGGCGTTGGAGTACATCGGCACGCCGATGAGCACGGCGGCGGGCACCGACCACCACGCCTCGTTGCCCATCAGCGAGGCCATGAAGTTCTCCGGCACGTAGCCGTGGATGCCCGCGCCGAGGCCCACGCCGAGCACGATGTAGAGCCACACCTTGCCGACGATCTGGCGCACATGGCGCACACCTTCACGCAACCGCTCCGGCCAGCTCACGGCGTCGGCGGAAAATTCGGACGAGACCGCGCTGTTCTGGAGCTTTTGCACCCACTCCTCCAGAAACCCCTCCAGCCGGAGCTTGCCGATGATCATACCGGAGAGTATCGCTACCAGCAACCCCATCGACAGATACAGCATGGCGACTTTCCATCCGAACATGCCGAAGAGCAGCGCGAGCGCCACCTCGTTGACCATCGGCGCGGAGATGAGGAACGAGAATGTCACGCCGAGCGGCACGCCCGCCTGCAGGAAGCCGATAAAGAGCGGCACCGCCGAGCAGGAGCAGAATGGCGTGACGATGCCGAGCGAGGCGGCCATCGCGTTGCCGACGCCCACGCGCCTGCCCGAGAGCATGGCCCGCGTCCGCTCCGGCGAAACGAAGGTGTGCACCACCCCCATCACGAACACCACCGCCGTCAGCAGCATCAGCACCTTGGGGATTTCAAAGAGAAGGAAGGCGAGCGCCTCGCCGAACGGAGTGGCGCGGCTCAATCCGAGCGCGGCGACGAGCCAGTCAGCGCCAGCTTCGAGATTCAGGTAGAGCGGCACGAAGAGCGCCGCAGCCGCCATCACCCCGGCGATCCAGGCCGGGGTCGAAGCGAGCAAGCCGCCGGAGTTGCGCGAATCGTGCGTTTGCATCGACTCAGCAGCAGGTTCCGTTCTGGCGGCCAATGCCTTTGGCGTGGTTGCCGCAGCAGCCGGAGGGCTTCGGCGCGGCGGTGAGCATCTGGCGAAGCTCGTCGCTGGACGGCACCTTCCCGCTGCACACCACCTTGCCATCCACCACGAGTCCGGGCGTCGTCATCACGCCGTACGACACGATCTCCTGAATATCTTCAATCTTCTGCACTTCGGCCTCGATCCCTTCGGCGGCGATCACCGCTTTGACCGTATCGGCAAGCTGGTTGCACTTTGCGCAACCGGAGCCAAGAATTTTTACCTGTTTCATATGCTTTTCCTTTATGTGTTGATGTTTATCGCAAATAAACGATTAGTTAACAGAAATGTTCAGCAGCAGCCAACCCGACCGTCGAGCTTTAAAAACTCCGCGAACAGCGCTCTCGACTTCGCCCACTTTTCCCGGTCGATGCAGTATTTGACCTTTGGAGGATCGATTTCACCCTGAATCAGCCCCGCCTCCTTGAGCGCCTTCAGATGCTGGGAGATGGTGGACTGCGCCATCGGAATCAGCCCGGTCAGCTCACCCGTGAAGCAGCAGGTCTCTCCAGCCAGCAGCCGCAGGATTCTGATCCGCACCGGATGGCTCAGCGCCTTGGCTATAGCAGCCAGATCGATCTCCTCGGCGCTGTAGCTGATGTCGGACAGGGTTCTCTGCATGGCTTTATATTTAGTTCATCGTAAATATACGATTGAGATGGGAAAAAGCAAGCAGCATCGTCACTGAAACGCTTTTCTCTGCTTTCAGCTCACCCTAACCATCACCGGTCAAACAGGCGTTGCCTTTTCGCGAAGAATTCGTTATATCCCATAAAATATATCGGGAGCGTGACTTATCCACAAATCCGTAGCTATTTCAAGAGAGCACCGATCATGCTGACGACTATTATTTAGGAATTATAATATTTTATCCTAACTTTATTAGGAGAATCAAACACAATAACCGTATCCGATCCCGCAGCGCATCGTGAGGACGAAAGAAAAATTCCAGAATTCGCGTCGAGCGCTATAACCGGGATCACACAACGTTTTCAAACTTTCGACCATGTACCATCTCATTCCGGACAGCGAAATAGAGCGATTTATCGAGGAGGATGTGCCGTACGGCGATCTGACCACAACCCTGCTCGGTATTGGCGGGGAGTGGGGCGAAATCGTCTTCACAACCCGTGAGCGGACGACGGTTTGCTGCACCGAGGAGGCCGGGCGGCTGCTCGCGAAGTGCGGCGCGGAGCTGCTTTTCTTGCTGCCGTCGGGCACGGTCGCCGCGCCGGGCACGGTGATTCTGAGGGCCGAAGGCTCCGCCGCCGCGCTGCATGCGGGCTGGAAGGTCGCCATGAACCTGCTCGAATACGCTTCGGGCATTTCGACGCGCACCGCGACCATCGTCGAACGCGCCCGCGCCGTCAATCCGGCGATCACGGTCGTGACGACGCGCAAATCCTTTCCCGGCACGAAGAAAATCGCCATCAAGGCGATCATGGCGGGCGGCGCGTTTCCCCACCGCCTCGGCCTTTCGGAGTCGATCCTCGTCTTCAGCCAGCACACGGCGTTTCTCGGCGGCCTCGATGCGTTCCTTGAAAAGCTCCCGGAGCTGAAGAGCCGCGCTCCTGAGCAGAAAATTCTCGTCGAGGCGGACAGCGCCGACGAGGCGCTCCGCATCGCGGCGGCGGGGGTTGATGTGGTGCAGGTGGACAAGATGCCCGTCGCCGATCTTGCGGCGCTGGTTTCGGAGATTCGCAGCCGCTTTCCCGGCGTGGCGGTTTCGGCGGCGGGTGGCATCAACGGCGAGAACGCGGCAAATTACGCCGCCACGGGCATCGACATTCTCGTACTCTCCTCGGTTTACTTCGGCAAACCGGCGGATTTTTCAACTTCTATCACTCACAAACCAAAACTCTGACAACACCATGAAAACCATGAAACAGTTTCTGCGCAGCATCGCCGCAGTGCTCGGCTTTCTCATGCTCACCAACATGCAGGCGATGGCCGCGAATGTCTACGTGTCGGCGGCGGCGAGCCTCAAGGAGGCGCTCAACGAAATGGTCGATAAATACGCCATCACGCATCCCGGCGTGACGATCCAGAAAAACTTCGGCGCTTCGGGTGCGCTGGCGGGGCAGATCGAGCAGGGCGCTCCGGCGGACATTTTCATTTCGGCAAGCACCGAGTGGATCGATTACCTGATGAACAAGACGTTGCTCGACGCGAAGACCCGCACGGATTTTGCGTATAACGAACTCGTTTTTGCGGGCAGGACCACCAAAAAGGCAGGCGGGATGAAAGACCTCGTGAAGCTCAACAAGATCGCCATCGGAAGCCCGAAGAGCGTTCCGGCAGGCGTCTACGCGATGGAGTCGATGAAAAATGCAGGCGTTGACCAGAATCTCGCCGCTAAACTCGTGATGGCCAAGGATGTGCGTGAGTGCCTGACCTACGCCGAAATAGGCGAGGTTGATGGCGCCTTCGTCTATCGCACCGATGCGATGCAGGCGAAAAAGGCAAAAATCCTCTTCGTCGTGCCTGAAAAGCTGCATTCGCGCGTGGTCTATCCGATGGCACTGAGCTTGAGCGGAGCCATCAATGGCGACGCCAAGGCTTTCTTCGTCTGGATGATGAAGAGCAGCGATGCCAAATCGATCCTGAAGAAATACGGTTTTATCCTGATGTAACTTTTCGTTTCTATCGAACACCATGAACCTGTCGCCCGAAGATATTACAGCAATCCTGCTCTCGCTGAAGATCGCCGTGACGGCAACGCTGCTTTCGTTGCCCATCGGATTCGCGACGGCATGGCTCATGGTGTTCCGCCATTTCCGGGTCAAGGTGCTGCTCGAAGTGCTCATCAACCTGCCGCTCACCCTGCCGCCGGTGGTGATCGGCTACTTCCTGCTGCTCTTTTTCGGGCGCAACGGCTGGGGCGGCGCGATGCTCAGGGCGGCGGGCGTCGAGTTTATCTTCACCTGGAAAGCCGCCGTCGTCGCCTCGGCCACGGTCGGCTTCCCGCTGCTCGTGCGCTCGATACGGCTCGGCATGGAGTCGATCGACCGGCAGCTTCTCCAGGCATCGCGGAGCCTCGGCGCTTCCTGGTACGACACGCTCTTTACGGTCGTCCTGCCACTCTCGTTGCGCGGTATGATCGCCGGATCGTCGCTCATGTTCGCCCGCAGCCTCGGCGAGTTCGGCGCGACCATCATCGTCGCGGGCAACATTCCCGGCGTCACCCAGACCATTCCGCTCGCCATCTACGACTACGCCAGCTCGCCGACCGGTACGTCAATGGCGCTCTCGCTCTGTGGCGTATCGGTTGCACTGTCGGTGATCATACTGCTGCTGCATGAAGTGATCGGCAAGCAGCTCGAAACGAGGAGGGAGGCATGAAGCTCAGCATCGACATCCAAAAGCGGCTCGGTTCGTTCGACCTTGCCATGCAGAGCGCCATCGAGGGCGACCACTCCGGCATCTTCGGCGCATCCGGCAGCGGCAAGTCAACGCTGGTGCACATGATCTCCGGGCTGATGACGCCCGATTCCGGCGAGCTGTATCTCGACGACGTCTGCCTCTACAGCAGCCGCAAGCGCGTCAACCTCGCGCCCGAAAAGCGGCGCATCGCCATCGTCTTCCAGCACGCACGGCTTTTTCCGCACCTCGGCGTCAAAGCCAACCTGCTGTTCGGCTACAAGCGGTGCCACCCGGAACATCGCAAAATCAGCCCTGAAGCGCTGATCGAGGTGCTCAACCTCGGCCACCTGATGAAGCGCGGCGTCAACAAGCTCTCCGGCGGCGAAAAGCAGCGCGTGGCGCTGGGCCGCGCCGTGCTCGCCAATCCGCGCCTGCTCGTCATGGACGAACCGCTCTCGGCGCTCGACGACTCGCTCCGCTACCAGATCATTCCCTACCTGCGCAGCGTCAGCGAAGAGTTCGGCGTTCCCTACCTCTTCATCTCGCACTCGATCTCCGAAATGCAGCTCATGACCGACCAGGTGATGGTGGTCTCGCAGGGGCGCATCGAGGGCATCTCGACTCCCGACCAGCTCGCCCGCGCGGGCATGGCGAACAACCCGAAAGGCTACCTCAACTTGCTCCGCCTGAACGGCGCGAAGGCGCACGACGGCCTGTTTCACTGCCCCTGGGGCAGCGGCGAGCTGATCATCTCGGACGGCAAAACCGGCGAGGAGTCGCTCTTCGAGCTTTCCTCACGCGACATCATCCTCTTCAAGCAGCACCCCGAAGCGATCAGCGCCCGCAACCTGCTCGAATGCACGGTCACGGAACTCTTCGACTCGGACGGTCGCAAAGGGGTGGTGCTCGAATCGGGCGGCAAAACGCTCGTCGCCGAAATCGTCCGCTCCGCCGCCGAAGAGCTGGAAATCTCGACTGGCAACACGCTCTTCGCCGCCATCAAAGCCTCGGCGTTCCGGCGGCTGGGGTGAAGGAAACGGATTATTCAAGATTCCTCTCAACCAGATAAGCTTCGAACGAATTGTGGCGGCATTCAGGTCGTGACCTATCCGGTCATCTCCGACATCAACAAGAGCATCGCCAAAGATGACGACGTGCTGACCCCGGATGGCAGCGTGGCGCTCAGGGGGCTGTTCCTGATCGACCGCGAGGGCATGGTGAAGCATCAGGTGGTCAACGACCTCGGCCTCGGCAGGAATATCGACGAGGTTCTCCGCATTATCGATGCACTCCAGTTCACCGAAGAGTTCGGCGAAGTCTGCCCGACCAACTGGAACAAGGGAGACAAAACCATGAAGCCCACCGACGAGGGCCTGAAAGCGTATTTCGGGGGAGGTTCTTCTGTTGGGGTATAATGGACGAAGTGGAAGTTGTAGACAACATGGGCAGCGGGATAAAAAAAGGGCGACTGTTTAGCCGCCCCAAAATTATCAATTGTCCATTGTCAATTATCCATTATCAATACGCCTTCGCGAAAACCACTTTCTGCGCCGCCGGGTTGCCGCTGCGGATGCAGGTTCCCGGTTCGTCCATGCTGTATTGCTGGCGATAATCCTCGTCGGTGGGCATGACCCGGATGGTGGCTTTGGTCTCCTCCTTGATGAGCGCTTCGGTTTCCGCCGTGCCGTCCCAGTGGGCGATGACGAAGCCCTTCTCCACCCTTGCCTTGAACTCCTCCCAGGTGCTTGCCTCCACGGTGTTCTCCTGCCTGAACTGCAGGGCGCGGTCGTAGAGGTTCTGCTGGATGTTGTTCAGAATCTCCTCGATGTTCGCTGTAAGCGTGTCGTCAAGCAGCAGCTCGGTCTTTTCGAGCGTGTCGCGGCGGGCGGCGACGCATTTGCCCTCTGCGATGTCACGCGGGCCAAGTTCGATCCTCACCGGAATGCCTTGCAGCTCGTACTCCGCGAACTTCCAGCCGGGCGAGTTCTGTTCGCTGTCATCGACGAAGGTCGGGATGCCGTGGTGGTTCAGCGCTCTGGCGATGAAGCGGGCGTGGGCGCGGACTTCGTCCTTGTTGCCCTTGAGGATCGGGATGATCACCACCTGCCGCGTGGCGAGTTTCGGCGGCAGCACGAGGCCCTTGTCGTCGGAGTGCGCCATGATGAGCGCGCCGATGAGCCGCGTCGAAACGCCCCAGCTCGTGGCCCACACATATTCGAGCACGCCATCTTTACTCTGAAACTGGCAATCGAACGCCTTGGCGAAGTTCTGGCCGAGGTTGTGCGAGGTTCCCGCCTGCAACGCCTTGCCGTCCTGCATCATCGCCTCGATGCAATACGTCGCGTCCGCGCCGGCGAACTTCTCGCTGTCGCTCTTTTTGCCCACGATCACCGGCATCGCCATGTACTCCTCGGCGAAGGTGCGGTAGACGTTGATCATGCGGATCACCTCCTCCTGCGCCTCCTCAGGGGTGGCGTGGGCGGTGTGCCCCTCCTGCCAGAGGAACTCGGTCGTCCGCAGGAACAGGCGCGTGCGCATCTCCCAGCGGACGACGTTGGCCCACTGGTTGATGAGAATCGGCAGGTCGCGGTAGGACTGGATCCATTTCTTGTATGACGACCAGATGATGGTCTCGGAGGTCGGGCGCACGTAGAGCTTTTCGGCAAGCTCCTCGCCGCCGCCGTGCGTCACCACAGCGCACTCCGGCGCGAATCCCTCGATGTGCTCCGCCTCTTTGGCGATGAAGCTCTCGGGGATGAAGAGCGGGAAGTAGGCGTTGACGTGCCCTGTCGCCTTGAACATGCCGTCGAGCGCCGCCTGCATCTTCTCCCAGATGGCGTAACCGTTGGGGCGGATGACCATGCAGCCGCGCACGTCCGAATAGTCAGCCAGTTTGGCCGACCGGACAAGGTCGATATACCATTGTGAATAGTCCTCTTGCCTCGAAGTGATTTTGTCAGCCACGGTAATGCTTGCGATTTGAATTATGGGGAAATACGGAGGCTGGATTCCTCCGCGCCAATGCGTTTTGTAAAAGTAATGAAATGAAAGCAGATAACATCGTTCCGACCAAACCGGTGCGATGAGTCGGCGTTACTGCTCGAATTTTTTCATCTTGTTCATGAGCTGGCGCAGATGCTCTTTCTGCTGGCTGTCGATGTTGGTCTGGCCCGCCTCGACGCGCTGGTAGCCCGCCGGAACGCGGAAGCTCGATTCGGCAACCGCTTTCGGCGTAACCCTCGTCAGCTCCATGAGATAGAGTCCATTACCGTTCTTCTGGACGATTTTGACCGGGAAGCCATCGACGCCGTTCTGCTTGAGTGTGCGCGACAGCGAGGTGTTCGAGAGGCGCGGATTTTGCGATTGCAGGAGCCGGAAGGTCGAGAAGTCGGCCAGCCCTTTCGTCATCCAGAGGTCGAGCGTGTCGGTAGTGCTCGTGAGGCGCACATGCTCGCACTGGTAGCCTTTGACGGCTTCGGAGCCGATGCGGGTGAAGCGATAGTTGCTGTCGAAATCGAGCAAGGTGGCGCTCTCGGCGGCTGCCCGGAGGTTTACGACGCTCCAGCTTTTCGACTTGTGATTGACGATGGTCGCCTCGTCGGGCCTCGCACTGCGGGTGATGACGGTCGTCCTGAGCGGCTCGGGAATCCGGTCGAGCATCATCGCCATATCCATCCGCTGATCGCGCTTGCCGAAGAGGTAAGTAATATCCGCCTTGCCATTCGGCATGGCAAGTTTCATCTCCATCGCGCCAGTGAACGCCGCGAAGGCGCTCGACGGAATGGCGAGAATCAGAAGAAGCAGAGCGGGCAGAAAGCTGAGTAGTCGTTTCATCGGTGTCAATCGGTTGCTGGTGTCGCGGCTCGCAGGCCGCAGTTTCGGGAAAATATCGCAAAAAAACGGAAGTTGTTTGCTTTTTGGATTATGACGCTGTTTCTGGGTGGTTCTTGCCGGGTGAGGCGTCCCGCGAATTGTAGGGGCAGCCCTTGCGGCTGCCCTCTTGAAGGAAAACCTGTTGGTTGGGAAAGGGTGAACACGCAGGTTCGCCCCTACAGAAAAGCGGGATTCCGGGAAGCTGCATCACGTAGATTCGCATAAAAAAGCGTATCTTCAACGGATATAACGCTGGAAAACCCAATTCCGTCAGACGAGCGCAATGAGCGACATTTTTATCAGTTATGCCCGTGAAGACAGGCCAAAGGCGCAGCAATTGGCCGAAGTGCTTGAGCGTCAAGGCTGGTCCGTGTGGTGGGACATCGCTATTCCAGCGGGACAGAAGTTTGGCGATGTGATTTCCGAAAAGCTCTCTCAAGCCGACGTGATCGTCGTGCTCTGGTCGGCAATATCGGTAAAAAGAGACTGGGTGCTCGATGAAGCGCAGATTGGCAAAAAACGCAATATTCTGATTCCGGTATTTATTGAATCTGTTGATCCGCCTTTGGGGTATGGGCAGATACATGCAGCCAATCTCGTCGGTTGGAACGGTTCGCCCAGTGCGCCGGAATTTATCAGGCTGGTGCGGGATATTGAGAGGATTGCTGGTTCGCCGAAGGGTTCGCCAGCCTCCCCGAATGTTCCAGGGGACGGGTCGGCAAAGAGGGGTGGCGCGTCTGTTGATCCAATCGAGATAAAAATCCCGCAGCGGATGGTTAACCTGCCGGTACTTTCTGCCAAAATTCGCAGGAATAGTGTAATTGCCATTCTGTTGGTTGGGATGCTTATTATTGGCGGGATATTTATCGCCAACCGTTCCGATAGTTCATCCGAGACTCAAATTCCTGCCACAGCTACTGTCGATGGCAATACCTATGCGGAAGGGGTTAAATTATATGACGCAGGCAAGTATGACGAAGCTTATCCTCTGTTTCTAAAGGCAGCCGAGCAGGGCGATGCAAATGCACAGTGTTATATCGGTGTAATGTATGATAACGGCTATGGGGTAGCTCAGAACTACGTGGAAGCCGAGAAATGGTATCGCAAGTCGGCTGAACAGGGGAACTCAGCAGCTCAGTTCAACCTTGGACTTATGTACGACAATGGTAAAGGCGTTGCGCAGAACTATGAAGAGGCGGTAAAGTGGTATCGCAAGTCGGCGGATCAGGGAAATGCAGACGGGCAGGCGAACCTCGGCTTTATGTATGAAAAAGGGCTGGGATTGGCGCAGAATTATGAAGAGGCAGTGAAATGGTATCGCAAGTCTGCCGAGCAGGGAAATGCAGACGGGCAGGCGAACCTCGGATGGATGTATGAATTTGGCAAAGGCGTTGCGCAAAGCAACGAGGAGGCGGTGAAATGGTATCGCAAGTCGGCTGAACAGGGAGATGCAGACGGGCAGTATGACCTTGGATATATGTATGAATATGGAAAAGGAGTCAAGAGGAACAAGGATGAAGCTATCAAGTGGTATCGTTTGTCGGCAAAGCAGGGAAACACCGATGCGCAGAAAAATCTGAAGCGTTTGGGAGAAACCTGGTAATGTCACCTCCTGATAATCATCACCATTGCCTCACCCCCGCAAAATTCGTAAATACCCCTCAATCCCCGTAACCAAACCATCCGTTATGCCTGAAGAGAAAGTATGGAGCGTTGTTGAGCTGCTCAAGACGACGACGGCGTTTTTTATCGAGAAGAAGATCGACGAGCCTCGGCTTTCGGCGGAGTTGCTGCTTGGGCATGTGCTTGGGTTGCAGCGGCTTCAGCTTTATCTCGACCACGAGCGGCCAGTCACGCCGAAGGAGCTGGAGGCGTTTCGGGCGGCTTGCCGGGAGCGGATGCAGGGCAGGCCGGTGCAGTATATTGCGGGCGAGGCGTTTTTTTACGGCTACCGCTTTTTCGTCGATGAGCGGGTGCTGATTCCGCGCCCGGAGACCGAGCTGGTGCTTGAACATGCGATGGAGCGGCTCGCGGCGAGTGGCCTCGAATCGGCGAAGAGTCCCTCCATTCTCGACATTGGCACCGGCAGCGGCTGCATCGCCATCACGCTTGCCCTGCGGATGCCCGGCGCTCGCGTCACCGCCGCCGATGTGTCCGCCGATGCGCTCGATGTTGCCCGCCGAAATGCCGAGGCGCATGGCGTCGCGGATCGCATCCGCTTCGTCGAGGCCGACGCGCTCGATTCGTCTTTTGCCGAAAAGGCTGGCGGGCCGTTCGACTTGGTCATTTCAAATCCGCCCTACATTCCCGAAGCGGAGTGGGCGACCCTTCAGGAGGAGGTGAAGCAGTACGAGCCACGCCTCGCGCTGGTCGCGCCCGTCGGGTTCGAGTATTACGAGAGCATCGTCGCCGCCGCTCAGGCGCTGCTTCGCAAGGGCGGCGTGCTCTGCTTCGAGCTTCATGCCGACGGCGCGGAGGGGGTCAGAAGGCTTGTCGGTTCGGGATTCAGCGGCGTCGAAGTGATGCAGGACTACAATAAGCTCGACCGCGTCCTTTCCTGCATTGCGGAGTGAACTCCTCCGGTTTATTCAAAGTTAATTTTCTGTATATTATCAGCCGTCACGGGTGACGGGTTTTGAGGCAACTATCGGGGCATTCCCGTTGTTGATCAATACCGGCCCAGAACGGTCTTGCCGCATCGATCCGTGCGGAATCAGTTTCAAGCACAGGCAGTTACCAGATGATCTATCGTGATTTGACCCTGCGGGAACGGCAGGTTCTCGGTATTATCATACAATCGTACGTCGTTTCGGCGATGCCGGTCGGCTCGCGCACCATCGCACGGAACTACAATCTCGGCCTGTCGGACGCGACCATCCGCAACGTCATGGCCGATCTGGAGGCGGACGGCTTCATCAGCCAGCCGCACACCTCGGCCGGGCGGGTGCCGACCGACAAAGGCTATCGTTATTACGTCGATCTGATCATGAATGTCAGCCGGATCGACGAGGAGGAGAAGCGACTCATCGACGACCGCTTCAGCCATCGCGGCTCGGAGCTGAAAGGCACCTCCGCCGAGGTGCTCGGCGCGGCGGCGCGGGTGCTCGGCAGCATCTCCCGCCAGCTCGGCGTGGTGCTTCCGCCACGGCTCTCCAACGCGGTCTTCGAACGGCTCGACATCGTGCAGCTCGGTTCGGCACGGATCATGGTGGTCATCGCCATCCAGTCGCTCTTCGTCAAGACCATCGTCATGGAGCTGGCCGCTGAAATCTCGCGCCAGAAGATCGATGCCGTTGTTGGCGTGCTCAACGAACGCCTCTCGGGCCTCACGCTCGAAGAGATTCGAAGCACCATCGGCAGACGGCTGTCGGACGTCAAGGGTGGCGAGGGGCTGATGAACAGCATCGTCGGCGCTGCCGATACGCTTTTCGACGAAACCTCGATTCTCGAACGGCTCTACATTTCGGGCACCGAGAACATCGTCGATCAGCCCGAATTCAAGCAGCCCGAAAAGGTGCGCGACATCATCACCATGATCGAGGACAAGTTCGGCATGGCCCGGCTCGTGGATGACGCCGTTCCCGCGCATCTGCGTCAGAATCGCGACGGCGAGGTAGTCATCAGCATCGGCACGGAGAACCGCACGGTCAACGCCGCCGATCTCACCATCGTCTCCTCGCCCTACTACGCGGGCAAGATGGTTGGCCGAGTTGGCGTCATGGGGCCGAAGCGCATGGATTACGAACACGCCGTGCGGGTGGTGAACTACATGGCCGGCTGCCTGTCGGAGGCGCTATCGATAAACAATTAATTTTTCAATGACTTTTTACTGAATCATGACCAGAAAAGAATCGCACAAGGAACAGGAAGAGATAAAAGAGACGATCAATATCGAGTCGCCGGAGCAGGCGGCTGACGAAACGGCAGCGATTCCCGCAGCGACCACGGCGGACATGGAGGCGGAGATCGCGTCGCGTGACGCCGAGATCGCCAGGCTTCGCGAAGAGGTGATGCGTCGGGCCGCCGAGTTCGAGAACTTCCGCAAGCAGAAGGAGCGCGAGGCCGCGCAGTCGGGCGTCAGGATGCTGGAGAACACCGTGCGCGACCTGTTGCCGCTCATCGACGACCTGAAGCGCGTCATTCAACACATTCCCGCGGAGTTGCAGGCGATGGCCGAAGCCAAACCCTTCATCGAAGGCGTTGAACTGATCCGCAAGAACTTCATGGTGCTGCTCGAAAACAAGGGGGTCAAGGAGATCGAGGCCAAAGGGAAGCTGCTCGATGTCAACTTCCACGAGGCGATCACGCAGATCGACGCGCCGGGCGCGGAACCGGACACGATTGTCGAGGAGTACCAGACGGGCTATACGCTTGGCGACAGGGTGATCCGCCACGCCAAGGTGATCGTCGCAGGGTAAGAATCAGGTTTTAAATAGAGAGGAATACGAATGAAGAGAGATTATTATGAAATTCTTGGCGTCGGGCGTTCGGCGGACAAGGACGAGATAAAGAAGGCCTACCGCAAGCTGGCCATGCAGTATCACCCCGACAAGAATCCCGGCAACAAGGAGGCCGAGGAGAAGTTCAAGGAGGCCAACGAGGCGTATGAGGTGCTGAGCGATGACGACAAGCGCCGCCGCTATGACCAGTTCGGCCACGCGGGCGTCGGCTCGTCGGCAGCTTCGGGCGGTGGCCCGGGCGCGGGGTATGGCGATATCAACGATATTTTCAGCGCCTTCAACGACATGTTCGGCGGTGGCCGCGCCCGTGGCGGAGGATCGCCCTTTGGCGGCTTCGAGGATGTGTTCGGCGGCGGCTTTGGTGGTGGCGGTGGCGGTGGAGGTCGCAGACGTTCGGCGGGCATTCACGGCACCGACCTCAAGATCAAACTCAAGCTCACCCTCGAAGAGATCGCCAAAGGGGTCGAGAAGACCCTCAAGATCAAGAAGCAGGTGCTCTGCGAGCAGTGCAACGGTACCGGATCCAAGAGCGGCAAGACCGAGACCTGTTCGACCTGCCACGGCAGCGGCGAGGTTCGCCAGGTATCCAAGACGATGTTCGGTCAGTTTGTCAACGTCGCGGCCTGCCCGACCTGCGGCGGCGAGGGGCACGTCGTGAAAGATCGCTGCACTTCGTGCTATGGCGAGGGGATCAAGCAGGGCGAAACGACCGTCAAGATCACCGTTCCTGCGGGCGTGCAGGAGGGCAACTACCTGACACTTCAGGGGCAGGGCAACGCGGGGCCCCGCGGTGGAGCGCCGGGCGACCTGATCGTCATCCTCGAAGAGAAGGAGCACGACCTTTTCAAGCGTAACGGCGACGACATTATCTACGATCTCTCGGTTGGATTCCCTGACCTCGTCATGGGCACCAAGATCGACGTGCCGACGCTCGAAGGCCACGTCAAAATGACGATTCCGGCGGGCACCCAGCCCAACACGATGCTGCGCATCGGCGGCAAGGGCATCGGGCACCTGAAAGGCGGCGGCAGCGGCGACCTCTATGTTCGGGTGAATGTCTTCGTTCCAAAGGATGTCAGCGGCAAGGATCGCGACCTTCTGAAAGAGCTGAAGAAATCGACGGTCATCTGCCCGAATCATGGCGAGCAGGAGCACGAGAAGAGCATCTTCGAGAAGGCGAAGGATATTTTCAGCTAAATTAACAGTCTTACATTAGTGTTAATTCAGTAATATTTGGATTATATCTGTCATTCTGAGTCTGACCCGACCACTGTCGGGGCGGGCGAAGAATCCAGAAGAGTCTTGTAAGAGATTACAGAATTGTCACTTGTTGCGAATTTCCGAAAAACTGGATTCTTCACTGCGTTCAGAATGACAATCGAATAAAGACACATCTTGTCGTGATCGCGTGACTTTTAAAACAGTATCTTGATAAAACGAAAAAGCCGTCACATTGCGATGACGGCTTTTTCGTTTTATCGTGATTTTACTCTCACATGCCCATCGGACTCGATCTCGCTACGTCGAGCACTTCCGGCGTGATGCAGGTGATGCCGTTCTTTTCGGCATAGATCGTGAGGGCGGCCTTGATCTTGTCGGCGAAGAAGGGAGGCATCTGGTTGATCATCTCCTGCGCTTCGCTGCTCCACTGAAGCTTGCTGGCGCGGGAGCCATAGCGAGGTCTGCTGGCCCGGCGGAATCCCTCGTCGATCTCCTCGACGAAGTCGGCGATGATCTCCTCGTCGCCAATCTGATGCGGCGCGATCACCTTTTCGGCGAGAATCCGGTTGCGGATCAGATGAATCTTGAGCTGCGGCAAATAGAGCGTCTGCGCCATCGCCTCGGGGCTTCCGCAGGTCACGAAGAGCGCGATATTCTTGTTTTTCAGGCAGCGCTTCAGATTGCTCTGTACCAGTGCGCCGAGCAACTGAGACGAGACCACCAGGTAGTAGACGGGAGCGCCAAGAATCACTACGTCGAAATCGCTCACGAAGCTGTAGTCGGCGGTCGCCTTGCAGCGGGCTTTTTCGACATAAGCTCCGGTTTCGGCGAGCTGCTGGCCAATCGCGTCGATCAGTTTGTCGGTAGAACCACCGGTGGAGCGGCTGTCATAGAGGATGATAGCCCTCATCTGGCGGTCATTGTCTTGCGTCATGGGATGGGTTTCGTTGAATCAGTTTGCCTTGCCGTAGGCATCGAGAATGTTCGTCGTGAACTCCGCGATAGCTTTCGGATCGCTGGTCTCTGCGGGCGAGAACACTTTTTCGGCAAGGATCACCGGGTTTTCGAGATGCATTTTGAGTTGCGGCAGATAGAGGAAGTGCGCCATCGGCTCGGGACTGCCGCAGATGACGAAGAGGGCCACTTTCTTGCCTTTGAGCGCGGCTCTCAGGTTGCTTTGCGAGAGCGAGCCGCTGAGCTTCGAGGCGACGAGCAGGTAGTAGATCGGAGCACCGAGAAGCACGAGATCGAACTCCTCGACGAAGCTGTAATCCGCGTTGGGCTTGCAGCGGGCTTTTTCCACGTATGCTCCGGCTTCGGCAAGATTTCTGCCGATTGAATCGATCAACTTGTCTGTCGAACCGCCGACGGACATGCTGTCATAAAGGATTATCGCCTTTCCGGGTTTGTCGATAGTGCTGGTCATAGGCGTGATAGTATGGTTATGCCTGACTCTGGAATGTAGCGGAATAATAAGACATTACTCTTTCACGGCAAAATCGGGAGTGGGGTGGGGGAGTCGTTCCTTTTATTGTCCAATAGGTCTCATAGGAAAAATGCCCTATGCACTCACTACCCCCTACGCAAAAGGGCCGCCTTTTCAGGCAGCCCTTTTGATTGCGGAACTCTCGTAACTCTCGGAAATCAGATGAAATTCGAGTAGATGCCGAGCAGGTCAACCACGCGGGTGGCGTAGCCGAGTTCGTTGTCGTACCAGCCGACGATCTTTACCATGGTGCCGGAGCTCATGGTGAGCGGCGAGTCGAAGATGCAGGAGTGGGCGTTGCCGACGATGTCCGACGAAACGATGGGATCGACGTTGTATTCGAGGATGCCCTTCATGTCGCCCTCTGCGGCGGCCTTCATGGCAGCGTTGATCGCCTCTTTGGTGGCGGTTTTTTCAACGATGACCGACAGGTCGGTGACAGAGCCGTCCGGCACTGGAACCCGCATGGCGAAGCCATCGAGCTTTCCGGCAAGTTCGGGCAGCACTTCACCAATGGCTTTGGCCGCGCCGGTCGAGGTCGGGATGATCGAGCAGGCGGCAGCACGCGCACGGCGCAGATCCTTGTGCGGAAGGTCGAGGATGTTCTGGTCGTTGGTGTAGGCGTGCACGGTGGTCATGAAACCCTTGACGATGCCGAAGTTCTCGTGGAGCACCTTGGCCATCGGGGCGAGGCAGTTGGTGGTGCAACTCGCGTTGGAGACGATCTCCTCGGCGCCGGTGATGCTCTTGTCGTTGACGCCCATGACGATGGTGGCGTCGATCTTGTCTTTCGCAGGGGCCGAGATAATCACCTTCTTCGCGCCAGCGGCGATGTGCTTCGACGCAGCTTCGCGGCTGGTGAAGATGCCGGTCGATTCGACCACGATGTCCGCGCCGAGCGAAGCCCACGGGAGCTGGGCGGGATCTTTCACCGCGCAGATGGCGATGGTTCTGCCGTTGACGACCAGGTTGTCGCCCTCAATGCTCACTTCACCTTTGAACTTCTTGTGTGAAGTGTCGTACTTCAACAGATGGGCAAGGGTTTTCACATCGGTCAGGTCGTTGATGCCGACGATCTCGATTTCAGGATTCTCAACGGCTTGTCTGAACACCAGACGGCCAATGCGGCCAAAACCATTGATGCCAACTTTTACTTTCGCCATAACGGGTCTTTCTCTATGGGTTTAACAGATATGTTGATAATAATGACAGCTCAATTCCAAGTCAATTCTACGGCGGCGTGAAACAGGCTCTGCCGCCGAACAAGTACTGCAAGATAGAAAAATAGAATATCGTCTGTGAAACTTTCATGAATTTTTTTGAAAACGTTCGACGAGCATCTCCTTCAGCCCGCTGAAACTGCCGTTGCTCAGCAGCACGATGACGTCGCCGGGCTGCCGTTCAGCCTCGATGAAGCAAACAATATCCTCCGGATACTCTTCGCCGCCCGCGACAAAGACGCGCTTGCCCTTCGCTTCAAGCTCACGGCAGAGCAGCGCTGCGTCGAGCCGCTCCTCCGGCGCGTAGCGCTCCGGGCGGTTCACCTTGCCGAGCACGACCACTGCCGCGCCGTCGAAGCACTCTGCCAGCTCGCGCTGGAAGATGTTGCGGCTGGTGGTGTTGGAGCGCGGCTCGAAGCAGGCCACGATGCGCCTGTCGGCATAGCGCTCCGCAATCGCGCCGAGCGTGAGGCGGATGGCCGTCGGATGGTGCGCGAAATCCTCGATGAGCGTGACTCCGTTCGCGTAGTCGCCCACCAGCTCCATGCGGCGCTTCGGGCGCTTGAAGCTGCCGAGGCCGCGCGTGATCGCCTCGAAGCTCACTCCGGCGCGAATCGCCGTCGCCGTCGCGGCCAGCGCGTTCATGACGTTGTAGTTGCCGAAGAGCGGAACCTTCACCCGGCCAATAGCTTCGCCACTCCGCACGATCGTAAATGACGTAGTTTCTGCGTTCGACGTAATATCCGCCGCCGTCCACTCCGCATTGCCGGTCAGGCCAAAGGTCTCGACGCGGCAGAAAGCCTTCGCGGCTACCTCCATCGCAACCGGATCGTCGGCGTTGACGATGAGCAGTCCTTTCGACGGCACGAGGTTCACCAGCAGGCGGAAGCTCTTCTTGATGTCGTCGAGCGAGTCGAAGATGTCGGCGTGGTCGAACTCGACGTTGTTGATGATGGCGATGTCGGGGCGGTAGAGCAGGAACTTGCTCCGCTTGTCGAAGAATGCCGAGTCGTACTCGTCCCCCTCGGTCACGAAAAAGCCCGGCTCCGAGAGGCCCGACGGACGGCAGCCGTCGCCGAAGTTCTCGGGAATGCCGCCGATGAGGAAGCCCGGCAACAGGCCGCCCGCTTCGAGCAGCCATGCCGCGAGCGAGGTGGTCGTCGTCTTGCCATGCGTACCCGCCACCACAATCGAGGTGTGCTGGCCGATCAGCTCGCGGCTCACCAGCTCCGGCATCGAAATCAGCTCCATGTGCTGGTCGAGTGCATACTCCAGATCGGGATTGCCCCGGCTGATCGCATTGCCCACCACGACGAGGTCGGGCGAGGAGCCTTTGAGGTTCTCCGCCGAGAAGCCGTTGAAGTAGCGGATGTTATGGCTGTCGAGGTAGGTGCTCATCGGAGGATAGAGCTGAACGTCCGAGCCGGTGACAGCGTGGCCCATATGTGAAAGCGCCACAGCCACCGAAGCCATAGCCGAGCCGCCGATGCCGATGAAATAGATGGAACTCATGGTTGATGCAAGGTGTGCGATTGAATAGTGAGATTCAGGAGGGATTTATCCCGACGGACATTCATAACTCTTACATTTCATGTTGCCCCGGTTTTTAAACCGGGGAGAGGTTAGTAACATCTCTTCTCCCGGAACTATCTCAATAGTACAGAAAATCGCCAGCCTCGCAAAACAGAGCAGCTTCAAGTCAATGTCAAATCGCCTCGTGTATTATCCGTCATTGCGAGGAGCGTAGCGATGTGGCAATTCATGCGGAATCAGCGAAGGCCATTGAAGATGGATCGCCACGTCCCGACAGGTCGGGCCTCGCGATGACGAATCTTCGTCATTGTATTGCTCTGGCGACAATAAATCGCAAAAATATCCCCAAGAAGAGATTGGGCTAAAGCCCGGAATTATTATGCGTTATCCTCATACCCCGGACTGAAGTCCGGGGCTATTTTGAAGAGTTTTAATCGCCGGAGTAATAAATCTTTTGATACACGAGTAGTCGCTGCTTGAACTCTCGGGAATGAGGCGATGAATCCGTATTATAACGGATCGAATTCCCTTTCAAATTATCCGACCGCAACTCCATGCAGTTCATAGACCTTATCACCCAGAAAAACCGCATTCGCGAGAACCTTCTCAAGCGCATCGAGTCGATCATCGACAGCGGCCAGTACGTCATGGGCCCCGAAATGGTCGAGGTCGAGAAGCGGCTCGCCGAATACGTCGGCACGAAGCACTGCCTCTCCTGCTCCTCCGGCACTGACGCGCTGCTCATTCCGCTCATGGCCAAAGGGGTCGGCCCCGGCGACGCCGTGCTCACCACCCCCTTCACCTTCGTGGCCACCGCCGAGGTCGTCAGCCTTGCTGGCGCGACGCCGGTGTTCGTCGATGTGCTGCCCGGCACTTTCAACATTGACCCCGACAAGGTCGGCGCGGCGGTCGCGGAGGCCCGCCAGAAAGGGTTGAATCCGAAAGCGCTCATCCCGGTTGATCTCTTCGGCCTGCCCGCCGACTACGACCGCCTCGAAAAGGTGGCCTCGAAGCACGGACTCTGGATTCTCGAAGACGCCGCGCAGGGCTTCGGCGGCACGGTCGGCGGCAAGAGGGCCGGAAGCTTCGGCCTGGTCGGCGCGACCTCCTTTTTCCCGGCCAAGCCGCTCGGCTGCTACGGCGACGGCGGCGCGATCTTCACCGACGACGACGAGCTGGTCGAGCTGATGCGCTCCGTGAGGGTGCACGGCGGTGGCGACGACCGCTACAACAACGTGCGCATCGGCCTCAACGGACGTTTCGACACCATCCAGGCGGCGGTGATCCTCGAAAAGCTGACCATCTTCGACGAAGAACTCGACCTGCGCCAGAAGGCCGCCGACGCCTACAGCGCCTGTCTGAAGGGCCGCGTCGAGGTTCCCGAAGTCCCGGAAGGATACACCTCCTGCTGGGCGCAATACTCCGTGCTCGCCAACTCGACCGACGACCGAGCCAAACTCATGGCCGCGTTGAAAGATGCGGGCATCCCGTCGGCGATTTACTACCCGATCCCGCTGCACTTGCAGAAAGCCTACGAAAACCTCGGCTACAAACCCGGCGACTTCCCGGTTTCTGAAGATTTCAGCGCAAGGGTTTTCGCTCTGCCGATGCATCCGTATCTGAAGGAAGAGGAGATCGAGCAGATTTGCGGGGTGATTGTTGGGGCGTGAGAAATTGTCGGGAGCGCTCGACGGAGTTGGAGTTGAGGCCGTCGGCGCTTTCGGCATCGTCAATGCCCTGCTTGAAAAGCTCGGTGGGGATCATATGGCGGAGATTGTGGAACGGGTTGAGGCTTATCGAAAGGAGGGAGGATGAGGTTTGGATTTCTGATCGATAATAAAGAGGTGAGGTGTGGCGATTTTTCAATCGTCCCTTTAGATGATTTTGATTATATCGTGAACTCTTTTTATGAAAATACACAAGTTAGTAACGGTTGGATTTATGGTTCAGAAATAGAATTATATACATCACAAGAAGAAAAAAAGAAGTTTAAGCAACCCGGGCCAATAATTCGTGATACTTTTTTTCAAGTGCCAGCTACTCATGAAATTAAAACTAATATGGCTCTTCGCAATATTTAATGGTAACGCTCGCAAGCAATTACGTCAACCGGTAATGGCCATGTTGAGCTTTCCACAGTAAAACAGAATCCTTGTCCGGTAGCTTGAAAAGCTGTGGAATCCTCGTGC
>JAAXWU010000022.1:0-25005 GCA_013334855.1 Chlorobaculum sp.
CGCTCTCCATCCGCACCTTCAACCAGCTCGTTGAGTTTTTCGATGGCAACGGCCTCGACAGCTCGAAAATCGCCGGATTCTTCTCGATGGAGGAGAAACGGAAAGCGATGCACCGCGACATCGTCGAGGAGTTCAGCGCCAATCCGGCGATGCTGAAACAGACGATCCCCTACAGCTCGGAGGTCGAAAAGATGGGCCTCACCCGCGCCCCCCTCAACGCCACCCACCCCAAATCCCCCGCCGCAAAGGCATACGGCAAGCTGTGGGAGGAGGTGAAGCAATTCATAATGAATAATGGATAATGCAGAATTGAAGAGCTTGGCGCTCCTCGTTCTTCTTCTGATCAGTCTGAACCACCGGAGCCGTCCGATTCTTCATGGCTTTCTGGCGCTCTTTTTTCTGCCAGCCTCGCTCTCACCTCTTCCGTGCTATAGGCAGATACCACTACAGTCACCGTTCGGTAATAGCCAGCTTGATGGCGAGTCCGGCGAAAATCGCGGCTGCCGTGCGGTTGACGAGCCGGAGAGCTGAAGGAGAACGGCGGAAGCGCTCGCCGAATCCGCCGGCGACCATGCTCAGAGCTCCGAAAATGATCAGGGTGGCCAGAATGAAAAGCACGCCAAGTTCGAGGAACTGCACAGTCATCGAACCGTGGCGCGGATCGACGAACTGGGGAAGGAAGGCGAGAAAAAAGATCGAGACCTTCGGATTGGTCAGATTCATGATTATGCCGCGCCGGTACAGCTCGATGCCGGAGAGCGCGGGGGCCGTCGATTCACCGATCTCTCCGCCCGCCCGCCACGCCTGCCAGGCGAGGTAGAGCAGATAGAGCGCTCCGGCAATCTTCAGCACCGTGAACGCGACCGCTGACGCCTTCACGACAGCGGCCAGACCGAACGCCACGGCGAGCGTGTGGCCGATCAGCCCCGTAGAGAGACCGAGGGTCACGGCAAGTCCGGCGGGTCGGCCATGCTGCGCGGACTGAGCGAGCACGAAAAGATTGTCCGGCCCCGGCGCAAGCGCCAGCAGCAGAGCCGCCGGGAAAAACACAAGCAGCGTCTGTATATCGATCATGGTGATACGTTTATTTCCCTGTTATTGCTCAGGCAATTATATCTCTTTATAATTTCTCTTTATAATTGCCCCGGACTTCAGTCCGGGGTATACAAATAATGCACAATTAAATAAGGGCTTTAGCCCAATCTCTTACAACAAGGTGATTACGTTGTTTTATTGCCGAAGCAATAACCGGATAACTCACAGCATTTTCTGGAGATAGACGACATCGAACCGCCGTCCGTTCCGCTCTCCGATGCCGATGAGCCGCCCCTGTTCGACAAAGCCTCTGGCGAGATGAAAACTGATGCTCGCCTCGTTGAGCGACGAGACCGTCGCCACGATCGTGTCGATGCCGAGTTCCATCGCGCCGGATTCAAGCGCTTCGAGAATGGCCGTGCCGATGCCGCGGCCCGTACATCCGCTGGCGAGAAAGCAGGTCAGTTCGGCGGCGCGGGCGAATGCAGGAATCGGGCTGAAGGGTCGCAAGAGTCCGAACCCGGCGAGCGAACCATCGGCAACTCGCGCCACGTATGCGGGATAGCCGTAACCGAAGCTCATGAGCGCCTCGAAGCGCTCCGTGCTGACCGGCGTATCGGTGTAGGTCGCCAGGCTGTGCTCGACGTAGTGGTTGAAAATTCCGGCCATCTCCACCATGTCGTCTGCGGAGACCGGCAGCAGTTCGACCTCCATCAACGGAACCTCTCCGAACGCTGTCCGGCGGCGAGCTTACCCCCGTGATGGCCGAGCAGCACGACTGTCGGCAGCATGACGAGGAGCGCCGCAACATAGAGCCAGGCCAGCACGCCGCCCGCCTGCATCACGCCGGGCACGGCGACGCGGATCGAAACCGCGATCACGCACAGAACCAGCAGCAGAATCGAGAGCCTGATCTTCTTCTGGAACACCGGAGCCTTCGCCCCCTTGTACTTGGTTTTCCATTCGCGGATGCCGGAATAGAAGGAGACCGGCACGGCGAGCAGCACGATAACGAGCAGATGAATCACCGTGCGCTCGAAAAACGGATCACCCGTCGGCAGGAACAGCAGCAGATAGAGGACGGCAACCGGAACCACCCCATTGCTGAAGTGAGCCGCAATTGGATGCAGCATGAAGCTCTGCTTCAGCTCTTTGATAAACTTGAACTCCATAGGCGTAAAGGTGATAACGCAGGTTCGCGGAATTGCCGGAAAAGGTCTATGAAAAATGTACGTTCTCCCCTTCTGCATTGCAAGCGGATCACGGGATTGACGGACAAATCGCGGCGCTCAATAAGAGGAGAACTAAGGAGGGCGCGGCGTTTCAGCGCTTACCTGCCACTGGCGTGATAGGTGTCGAGCTTCACCATGCCGAATCCCTGCGAGTTCCTTTCGCCAAATCCGCAATTGTAACCTATTTCCATCAACGCAGGCGGTGCTTCAAGCCGGAAGGGGGCGAGCGTGCCTTTTACCATTGTTTCGTCGGGTTTCCCCTCTTTGACGGCAATAAGCTTCTGCACTCTCCCCTGACGTCGTTCGAGGTATTCGCTGTCGAGCGTGAAGCGACAATTGGAATCAGACGCGGGATATGGCTTGCCATGCAACGCCTCATACTTTCTGGCAAGATTCGCAATAAATTTTGACTCGAACTCATCGTCGCCGGGGAAAAGAAATTGCGTATATCGATCGTTATCGTTTTTCGTGCTGCACACAAGCGGAGATAGCGCAACAAAACGCATGTCATCCGTGAATTGAGGAGGATCGAGCCGCCTCACCGTTTCAACACGAAACTGCTCTTGCCCGACTCTCACCATCGGTTGATGCAACAGACCGATGACAAGATGTTCGATGAACTCGCTTTTCGGTGAGGAAACAGTAAACTGCAACAGCTTTTCCCGTGTGCTCATTGTAGCATCATCCTTAAAATGCCACTTCTTGCCTTTCGCAGCAATATAGAGCGGAGAGAACGTAAAGAGCTTGAACGCCCGATTCTGCAACACATAACCCTGCTCATGCAACCGCTCGGCATACTCACTTGAACTTTGATCGACGATGTTATAGATAAGTGAGGAGAGCAGATGAAAACAGTTTACCGGCAGAGTAATTGACGGCTTGCGGTGTGACAGCGTGAGGTTTATGCGCATATTATTTATGCAGTTTTACTAATCAATAAATACAATTTTTATATCATAATCACTAATCAAAATCACTATACTTTGCAAAATTAAAAGGTGCTTGCAAAACGTCAAACGTTTTCTCTTTTAGCTTTTCTTCATTTTGATAAATCAGAATAAAATACTCAATAAGCAACCTGACAGTATCTTTAAGCTCTTTAACTTTAGCCATATTTTTCGCGTCCTTTTCCTTATCATAACAATTAAAATGCGCCAACTTATTACGGATCGATAATTTTTCTATAAGTTTACCACTACTTGGTTTTATTTTTTTATCAAAACGCATCATCTCATTCCATACATAGGTCACATTTTGCCTTGACTCCAACTGATTGATAACCATATTTTGTTTTTCACTATCCCAAAGAAACTTGATTAGCGATGATACATCAAAATGTATTGTCCCAATATTAAATTGAGGAGATACACTTCCTTTTACCGCCATATCATACAAGCGATATTCACATAAAACCTCAATAGCCTGTGTAAAGCATAACGCCGATTTATCAAGATCACATAACCCCAATGCATCTACGCCACGCGTCCACCTATCTAAAGAAAGTAAGATTGCACCATAAGCATCTTTTCTAATATTTTTACAATCACTTAATTTCGAAAGAATATCATCGTGCTTACGTTTATAATAATCAAACACACTATCAAGTGCTTGCGAATAATTAAATCTCGCCCAATCGCTGTAACATTTTGCTGCGGTTTTAATCTGATTCAAACGCGCTCTCTCTTTTTCTAAATCATATTTTTTTGCTTTTTCTTCTGTAAGCTTTTCGATAGCCTCATCTGCTACCACTGCGACTGCCTCAAAATCTTGTCTCTCCCAAAGTGACTTAATTAAAGACTCCTCAGTTATATTGTAAATATCGTAGGGATTATCAAGTTTATTAAGAAACTCTGTCCCGCAACACGCCTTTATACCATTATGATCCTCAAAGTCAACATAGTATATATCAATATTCTGCTCAATTGCAGCTATCAGAAAAGCAGAAACATCCGCAGATTTTTTACCTCCGGTAATATCAATTGCTATTTTGGCATCTCGATTATCTTTTCTTACATCATGAATTATTTCTCTGACTCGCTTGAATGTATCCATTGATCCGATTGATGCAACGTTTCTGCCAATTGCTTCTGCGATGATTGTTTGTTGCGGCTCTTTGTAAAGACGTATGATGGACGCAAAATATTCTACTTTACCATCAGGCTTTTTTGTAATTGGATTTAAAGGAACTTTATAAAAATTCCTTGCAGTTTCTTCCGTTGCAACCGGATAGACCTTTTTTGGAGCAAGTGCAAGTATTGTATGCATGATTGGCGCGGGCGAAAAACCGACAATCGTAATAAGTGCATCGTATTCAGGAAATTCGTCTAAACTCGGAAGGCCAATGTCTTCTTTTGCGATTTGCTTTTGCATTACAATTTTAAAGAGATCAAGCGACTGCTGAAAATATGGAACTTTAATTGATGGATTAATTTCATATACATTGCCAATCTGCTTGATTCCAAAATATTTCAATGTATCCGAATAACCTTGCAACTCATCAGCTTTAGTAGCCCATACAGCAAGAGATTCTGATGCTGAATTATCAAGCCACTCTTTTCGTTTATTCAATATTCCTGATCTCATTATGCTCATTAGAGAAGTTTTGCTGCCAGAATTTTCCCGTTTTCAATTTTAGTTATTTGAATTTGAACAGTTTCTCCTATTTGCTTTATTACACCCTTATTAATGTTTAGTACTTGATCACCAATTATCACTTTAAGCGAAGTCAATGGAACACATTCTTCCACTGTAGCATAAACTGTTTGCCCTACTTTATATTTGATATGAGTAGCGTTTGTATTTTTTTTCTCGGCTTGTTTTAAAATAGCTTTTGCTGTAACATTTGACTTCTGAACTTCTCTTTCTGTTATGGGTTTTCCTGAAATTATCTGATTATCTTTTGTTTTATGCTTATTTGGCTGTGTTATTAATTCTGTTTTTATCGTTACCGCATCAATACTTGGAAGCGACATATCTTTTGCGCCCCCCAAAACCCTGAGCTTGCACCAGCCAAGTGGTTCTGTTGCATTTTGCCCTTCGACTATCAGGCAACGCGACTTCGGGGCAATGGAGCTACCATTGGGATGAATCATATCTCTAACTCGAATCCTATCAGCATCATCCAAGTGTAAATACTGCGTTTTGCTCATATATCCACCACCCCAACCAGTTCGAAACAATATCTCATCTGGCTGAAGTCCGAATGTTGATTTATACAATTGCCAAACCTCAGATGTATTGACTCTGAGTTTTGCTTTTCTGTTATCTTCAGGATTTATATCCTCGGGAATAGATGTCGCTCCCTGATAATAATTTACATCTTCATATTTTACAATGGCTCTGAAAAATTCATCAACTACTTTTAATAGCTGGTCAATATCTTGTAAGTAAGAAGGAGCACCATCAGGAAAAAATGCTTTTGCCAGTTCAGTATCAATGGATATTTTGAATTGTGCTTTTATCGCCTTGGGAACACATTCAAGTTTTATATCAAATTTTTTTTGATAAGTCTGGTTTCTTTGAGGGATTCCAGACGTATCCTTGCAGACGGCCTTCGCCGTTTCGACTTTTAAATTACAATCCTGCACAAAATTCGCATCACTTACTTTTACAAGTCGAAAGAAGTCACGCAAGGTTTCATTAGCTACACTCCACCTTTCATTATAACTGTTTAAATATTTATCATATTCAGGATCAACCGAATTAGACATAGAAATATTAGGGGTGTTTTCATTAAAACTGACTGACTTAATTGTTTTTTGTTCCGAATCTTGTTTATCAAAGAAAAACTCCGCGTATTTCTTTTTCAATTCACTTATCTTATCTTTATCGATTCTATTACCATTTATTAAATGAGCTTGACTTAATACCTCAATTTGATTGATCAGTATTTGCGCTTGGTGAAACTCTCGCTTATTAATCAAATCTAAAACTTTCGATAAAACATCTACTACAGAAAGATGGTATTTAATAAATGATTGGAGCCATACTTGTTTTGAGTGTTCTGATAAGATTTTCCATAGAATTGCATTTCGTATTGAGCCCTTAAGAGAACTACCAGGAATATAGTACCTACTATTACCATTTTGCGTAAATCTATTTCCATTTCTATTGCTCGACTCTAACCGTATTATACCTTTACCAATTCCAGATTCAATCAAGAGCTGGTTTTTACTTTCGTCATTACCTTGAAAAAGGCGCGTTTCCGATAAAAAGAATTGGATGGATTTTTCCTTATATCCTTCTGGGATTTTTTTTTCTTCATAAATTTCCTCTAACCCAAACGCCTTTGCAAATTCTGAGTAATGATTTACTATACCTTGGTTTTGTTTGCGTGAAATAAAATAACTATACCATTCAACATAATCAGGTCTGTTAACAAATTTTATTCCTTTATCGTCGTATGTGTTTTTATAAATGAATTCACAGAGCTTATCGTTGTTAATCAAAAATATAGTATTTCCTATTCTGATAAATCCCTCGCCATACTTTTCTTCTTTCCCTTTTATAAAAAGAGGGGTAAGAGTTTCGAGTTCAATGATTTTACTTATCATAGTTTCAATCATTTAAATCAATTTTAACCGGCACACTCAATGCATAACCGTAGCGATAGACATTGTGCATTCCATTCCATTCAGGGGTAATACTTCGGTCAGGAGTTATATCTACTAAGCTACCTTTTATTGGTTTTCTAAATACGCTACCTTCGGAGAACATGTATATTGTTTGACGTTTTCGCTGCAATCCGATTGAGAGAGAACCTGTCCATCCTTTACGCAATATGGTATTATAAGCAATTACATCTTGGTCTTTTGGTATCTCATCATTATTAGGACAAGAAAGTGATAATAGGCAATGAGCGTTGCTATTTTCTGTACTGAAAAGATCATCAAATGCAGTAGCTTCTATAAAAAATGGTTTTTCAGCCAGAGCACCGAGGCCAATGTTCCTGTCACCGCCAATAGCGCCAGTATTATAAATAACTTCAAAAATTTTTTCAAGTGAAGTTTTTATTTTCTCATTGCATCGAACAAGAAAGTAAAGCCCAACGCGCTCTTCTAACTTATCAAAATATGTTATACCAGAGTGAAAAAGTTGTGCTTGCATTGAAATTCTATCGAGAGTAGCATGAGGTCGTATTTGACCGCCAGAAATCCCTTTTCGTTCTAAACTTCCAACATCACTTGCATTTTTTTCAAAGTTTATCCAATCTTTGAAGACATTGAGTGGAATAAACTTTTCCTGTTTTACCTTTTTTCCATACGTTTCACGTTGATGTACGCGGTCATTAGTATTACTTTTTGAAAAAGCCATCGGAACTGATAATGGTTTTGGAAGCCAATACTTAATACCATTTTCCGTCAATGGAAACGCTGATGAAAGAAGAAAAAGTGGATCGCGTTTTGGCTCACCTTCCTTTGAGCCAAAACCACTTAAAAAGTCACCAAAAGAAATACCGTTCACGTTACCCAAGATCGCCCAATAATTGGCAATAGCTGCCCAGAGCGCATCAGAATGAATAAAATCCTGAGTTGCCTCAATATCGATGCCTGCATTAGCCGCGCCGACACGCAAAGCGTTCTTAAAGTAGAGATGAACGATATATGTTTTCATATCACAACAATTAAGCCGATCTCATTTATTGTTAATTTCATTGACAATACCTTCAATTTTCGACTTATATTCATCTTCAAATACATCATATTTTATCGGGCTAACAGAAAACTTGACCTGTCCATGTCCGCGAGAGGTATTTCCACCAAGTCCATCGTGTTCTTCGATTTGCTTTAATGCCCACAATAGATTCTCAATATCTTTTTTAATCACTCTATCATCTGCGACATATTTTCTTATTTCTTTAACTTTACCATCTTCATCAATTTTTGAGATAAATGATGTCGTTTGGATTCTATAAACAATTTCAAATATAAATTTTGCTCCGGCAGGGACCCGTTCAATGGTTCGCGGCGAAGCGTGAGCTGTGATTCGATCTACAGCAATTTCCATTTTTGCTTCTGTAATTGGCAAGCCGCCTTTACCTCCGTGCATATATTCTTCTCTTGCTTCATCTGTATAGAGAGCATCCCTCACAATCAGCACTGAAGGCACATTTTCATAAGAAGCTGAATTGCCAAAAATACGACAAACTTCGGAATTCATTGCGTCTATTGTGGATTGCGCTTTGTTGCCTTTATATTTCTCATCATCAGACTTATAAATCTCCAACCAAATCTCTTTTTTATTGGTCATTGGCGAGAGAATCTTGGCTGTTTTTTTCTCCAGAAGAGAGCGTATTCTTCCGCGCAGAGAACTGCCCGGAATGTACGGTTCATTAGTCACTGGGTTTTTTATAACGGGATGATCGATACCACCTTTATCGATTGAATCTGCCGTACCACCGATATGCAACCCGGTCAAGGCTTCAATTTCGCCAGTGATTTTAATATAACCGAGAAGTTTAATCATTCTTTCTACATCTGACATTGGATATGCTCCTTAGTTATCTTGTTTTTGAGATTTAAATGTAGAATGATAATCGAGTATCGCTTCAAAAAACTCCATAAACATCCGAAAGTCTTTCACTGATTTGATTTTTTCACCTAACACACAAGCCCCAAGTATTTTATACAACTCTTTGAGTTTTTCATACTCTGAACTGCCAGCAATTTTAGGCAAGAGAAATTTGATCTTGTACTTATCTTTAAAGTTACACTCTTCTTTATCAGTGTGCAGGTTCACCAAATCAACTGATTTGATGTATGTATAAAATCGACGAAGCTGAGTAGGAGTAACTTTGATATTTTGTGCAATCACAGCAGCATATTCAGGTAGCCTTTCCAACTCACAATCATCAATAGAACCAAATTGTCCTAAATTATTGATCTTCTGTACTATTTGATCAATAGTCAATGTTGATTCATATATATCGGTAAAAAAATTTCCCATTACTTTGTCCTCCTCAAGAATGAAAGCCAGTTAAGCGCTATATGTAAATGTGAAATCCAGTTTTTCTTACTCTCTTCATGTGTATAAAGATAGCTAATTAATTTTTCAAATAAATCAGCATCCATATTTTTATTATCTTCAACCTGTTTCATCACTCTTGCCATTGTCGGGAGATAAAGCATGTAGCTTTCCTGATATTTTTCAATGACGGCAAACCATTTTTCGATGGTCTGATAAGTGAATTTTTCAATCTCCAGTACCTGTCGTCCATCTTGTGATTTCAGGCTTCCGCATTCGCGATATGTTTTCATCAATGGAATAAGAAAAGCACCGCTCAAACTCCATGTCATGGAAAGCATGTATCGATAGCGTTCAGGCGTTTTCATTTTCAATCTACGCTGATATTTTGAATCATCGTAGAAAAGAGCAATTCTGTTTTTTTCTATATCTCCATAGATCGTATCTTTATCACTCTTCGCTACATGCTCTGCTTCGCCGGATTTTTGGGCCATTTGGTAGAGGGGGAACTTTGGCTGGTGCAGGGTTAGGCCGCCTGAGATTCCGCATCCTTTTTTCTCGCTGTCGATCAAGCCTCCAGTAAAACGGGCAAAGCAGCGTTGAATGTCGAAGGCGAGTTCTGCGGTTTCGTCCCAGGCTCCGAGTATAAAGAGGTCATCGCCTCCGGCGTAAACCACGGAAACGTTTCTACCTTTTTCACCATTTTCTCGATTCTGATAATTTTTACCGACAATATCGGTAGGCTTATCTTCTTCACCCAGATTCCCCGAGCATATCTCGTTCAAATATACCTTGAAAAACAGGTTCAGCATCCGCGACTTTACCGATAGCTCAGGCAGTGAACCTATTTTGCTAAACTTGTTACCCATGTCATCCACATCCATCCGTAACGCGCCGATGAGATCGGCTCCGCATGAACTTGAAGCAAGTCCGGCAAATGTGGCGGTATCATTTTTGATCTCTTCGCTTGATTCCACCTTTCTGCCATCAGCTCGAATCGCTTCCAGCTCAATGCCTTGAGCATATGGAGACAGATGTTTATGCTTGCGCACATACTGTGCATAAAGTACTGTCGGGCTGGAGGTTTCCCATGAGTTGATCTGCCAAGCCAACGCACCCTTTTGCTCATTTTCATCTATGCTGTAGTAAACATCCTGATCGTCAAAACCTTTAAACGTCAGATACCCATCTTTATCAGGCTTTTCTTCATACCGATATACCTTCTTTGCATCGATAAGCTTGTCACCCAACCTGAACTGATGGAAACAACTTTCGGAAAGCCAGGTATAGCAGTCGTCATCTCGTCGCTCATGAGGAACAGAACTCATGAATGTACCTTTTTCGCGATCACGCATTTTTTCAGGCAATAAATCATCCCTTCTCGTGATCTGGCATTCGGTTCGGGCGGTCAACTGTTTTGGCATTGTTGAGGTGAACAGCTCGTCGAGCTGCTTCAGGAACTTCTGGCGTTTGAGCTTGTCCAGGCTCTCTGACTGGCTTTGCCGTAGTGCTGTGAAATCCTCTTCACTCTCAAGCGATGCTGCGCTGCATGGCGTTGCATCCAGGGCGATGAAAAACTTTCCCGAAAACTCCTGTAATGCCCATCTGTTCAGCACTTCACGATAACCCTCGATTGCCGTGACAACGCCAGCTCTGTTCGGCAGCAGCAAACTGAACCCGCCGCCGCCGGAATAGATAATGGCGTGGCGCTCCGCCTGGCATGAGTGTAAAATTTCGTACACAATGTGCTCGGTCAGCAGCTCCAGCATAAAGGAACGCGCTCGCAGAGTCTTGAGCGCACCTTTTGAGGAGATGGTATATACCGTATCCTGAATGCCGGAAAAATCGGCGCTGACGAGCAGGAACGGTTTTTCACTGTCACCGTCAGCGAGCAAACAATCCTGTATGGCGGCAGCCGTTTTGAACAGATGACAGACGGGAACGCTCTCGTTTGCATTGGTCGCCACAAACGATCCGTACTTTTCGAGCGCGGTTAACCCATGCTCATCTTCACCTGGTTCAACGCACGAAAAATCAGGGGGTGCTTCACTATCAGGATAGTTCATTGCTGTTACTGATAGTTGAGCAGGCTTGAAATACTTGTCGCCGCCGAAAGGTGATTTCAGCGCGGCAAGCGTCAACTCGCTTTGCTTGACGCCAGCAAGCTTGAATGCTTCAGCGACATCCGCAGAAACATCACCGGTGTGCTCCCGCAAAAGCGTGATTCCGAACTCGATGATATCTTGACCTGAACGAGCCATGAGCTGTGATTTCAATTCATGTTGAACCGCGCACTAACGCCGTGGTGATGAGAAATCACATCGGGTGATAATGGCTCCGCTGTGATGGATGCTATGGCGAGTAAAAAGCGGTACTGCTGAGCGGGCATGGGTTCTGAGTTTTGGTTCTTCCGAAACAACTGAACTGCCGAACAACAAGAACTTGGTCGCATCGAGCTGATGACTCGATGGAACGTGGCATCGGGGCGTGGGGTCGGTATGAGATTCTGTGGCTTACAAACGGGTCTGCATCATGGAGATCGTTGCATGTATACGTTACGTATCTTCTCAGTTTTATGCAACTCTTTTGCGAAAAAAACTGATTTTTTCTTGACTTTTTTGGGGATTTTAGCGCTTGCCACGGGAGGCGTGGCGGTGTTCGCGGAGGTTGAGGATTTCCGCCACTTCGTACTTTTCACCCGATCCCGGCGGGGTCGGGCGGAGACGGGCGACGTCGGGGAAGTGGCCGAGCCGTCCGTGCAGTGACGCGAGTATGACCGACCAGACTGCCGGATAACCAGCGGGCACGGCCACGATTGGAGTCGTCTGCCACTCCTCAGGCGAGAGTTCCGTGCGGTCGATGGCTTTGGTGATTGCGGCTTCAAAGGTGTTGTCTTCGGGAACATTCCCCAATCGCACATCCACCACGCTGGATGATGTCCATTGCATCTGTTTTTCGATTGCCTGCTGCTGGCCGGGCGAGACCGGATGGCCTGAAAAGTTCAGGATAAGGCGCTGAAGATGCGCGTCATCCGCTTTTTTGCCAAAACTCCGCCTGATTTTTCTCCAAACCTGCCGCGCAATCCGCCAGAGCCACGGGATGTTTTTGGTGAACAGGAATTCAAGATATTGAGAAACAGAAAGCAATCCCGCTGCAAACCAAAACAGCAAACTCAGATTATTCACCGTCAGCAATGTTCGCATAGATGATGTTCGTCAAAATTGTAATCGAAACAATAAACTCCGCTTTACTGAAGATAAAAAAAGGTTGACAAATAAAACCATTTTCCACAGCAAAAGAAATCCTCTGCGAGTGCAATAAGCTATAAAGTCAAGGCTGGCGCGACGCTGACCGACCTGCTCCACGTGGTGTTTCAATCCTCTGCGAGTGCAATAAGCTATAAAGTTCTTGAAAGAGCGCCTAAAAGAAGATGATCCAGATTTGTTTCAATCCTCTGCGAGTGCAATAAGCTATAAAGTCAGGGTTTGCGAACAGCAAGAGGACGGCACATTTGCGGGTTTCAATCCTCTGCGAGTGCAATAAGCTATAAAGTATCAAAAGCACCTTCACAAACATAAATACTTTTATTTAAATTCGTTTCAATCCTCTGCGAGTGCAATAAGCTATAAAGTGGGATTTGTCTTAGCGTCAAAATTACAAATATTTTAAAAGTTTCAATCCTCTGCGAGTGCAATAAGCTATAAAGCTGCCAAGTGCCAATGGCGCAGCAATTATTCCCTTTAAAGTTTCAATCCTCTGCGAGTGCAATAAGCTATAAAGAGTACCTCCGGAAACGCTTGACTGGCAAGGGCTGCGGGAGCGAAATCGATGGCTCGTGGAAAAATCAGCGATGCCAAGGGACAATGGTCTGATTGTACTACTGAACGTCTCCCCTATCTTACGGAAAAGAAACGAGATAAACAACGTCGAAGGCTCAGGCTCCACGCCAGAACGGCATATCTGCTTGTATTTTCTACTGTTACCGTAAAAAATCCACCTTTTCCCTCTTTGCATTTCCTGAGGTCTCGACATTCATACCGGCAGACGATACGGATGGTACTCCGTGCAGGTTCCGGCGATCACGTCGCGCATCAATCTGACCTGTTTTTCCATCTGCCGCCGGAAGTTCAGCGTTTTGCCGGTGCTGCCATCGCGCGATTCCTGCCACATCCGCTCCTCGAAAATGTTGATGTACCGTTTTCGGGCGTCATTCGAGAGAAAACAACCGGGCTGATCCTTGCGGCAGTAAAAGTCGTTTTCCTTCAGCAAACCCCGGTTGAGCGTGTAGAGCACCAGCGAATCGATCACCGTGCGGAACTCCTCGACCAGGTCGCTCACCAGAGCGGGATTACCCTTCCGTTCGGCGTGCAGAAACCCTATGTACGGGTTCATGCCATACAGACGAACCATCGAAAAAACGTTATTGTGCAACATCGAGTAACCAAAACTCAGGAGGCTGTTGACCGGGTCGGTCGGCGGACGCCGCGTCCGCTGGAACGACGGCGTATGAAACGACAAACTCTTGTTGAACAGCAACCCGTAACACTCGAAATACAGCGCGGATGCCTTGCCTTCAAGACCGCGAAGCCCGTCGATCTCTTCACAGGCTTTCGCCTTTGCGGCAAGGTCGCCCATCAGGCCGAGATGCGCCTGCATCTTGCCGTAAACCTTATCATCCCGCTCCCGGATTGCCGACGTTCTGCGGCGAATCATCGCCCGGCTGTTAGTGATTTTCGCCACCACAATGGCTCTGGCGTTTTCGAGCGCGAACGGTTCGTCGATGGAACGCAAAAACTGGAAGCGCTGCATTTCGGCATTGTCGGCCATGGTAGCTTCCAGCCTGCCGAAGTAGCTGCCGTGTTGCGACAGAAAGGTAACGGGGATTTCGTTTTGCAGGCAGTACTGCATCACCGGCGTAGTTAACGCCACATTGCCGAACACCACCACCTGCTCGATATGACGCACAATGACCTCGCTGACCACCGCCCCCTCCTTCTCGATGCTGAACCGCTCGCCATCCTTGCGCATGACGCTTCCCTGCTCTTGCAGGTAGAGCGTGTTGAGGAACGGGGAGTAGAGCTTTTTCAGCGCCTCGCGCTTTTCGCGCAGCCGCTCCTCATCCTGCCTGGCGATCCTGTCGAGAAAATCGTCAACACTCACCTCCTCTTTTTCGAGGCTTTCGAGCAACCGTGCGCCAAACTCGGTTTGCAGCAACTCCGCCTTTGAGAGCTGAACAGCTTCACCCTCGCCGGTTTCAAGCTCGAATTGCGCCCGTTCGTCGCTCATGGCGTCGGGGTCTGGGGGAACGATGTGCTGACTTTTCCTGCGAAGCCTGAACTTGCCAAGCTTGTCGTACCACTCTTCGGGCTGCATTTTTGTGGGAATCACCAGCGAGCGGATAAACAGGTAGCCGAGGTACTTGAACCCGTCGGCAAACGTAGTGATGCGGGTTTTCTCGCTGTTGAGTTCGAGTTTGAGGTCACCGAGAACGCTTTCCGAAAGCTTCAGGGCGGCTTCGGCTTTCGGGCGGGTTTTGCAGAGCACCAGAAAGTCGTCGGCAAAGCGCACCAGCTTGAACCCTTCGCCTTCAAGCGCCTCATCAAAGCGGTCGAGGTAGAGGTTGGCAAGCGCCGGTGAAATGGGGCATCCTTGCGGCAGCCCGATGGTATTGCGGTGACGAGGGGTTGCACCATCGACGATTTCAGCAGTGAGCCAGCGGTGCAGAATCGAAAGCAGTTCCCGGTCGTCAACCAGCGAGGCCAGGCGCTGGAAAAGCAGGTCATGGCGGACGCTATCGAAAAAGTTGCGAATATCGGCATCGAGCACCCACTGGTAGCCTTCGCGGTGCAGCCGCTCGATTTCGCGTGCTGCGCCCTGGCGCGAAATGCCTGGTCGGTAGGCGAAGGTGCTCGATCCGAGCTCCGCCTCGATAAGCGGTGACAGCACCATTGCCGCCGCCGTTTGCGCTACCCGGTCCATCACGCCGGGGACAAGCAGCGCCCGCTCGTTGCCGTCGGGCTTGAGCATCACGAGTTTCAGCAGCGGGCCGGGCTGGTATGAACCAGAGAGGAGGGCTTGCGAGAGCGAAGCAAGATTCTCTTCGAGCCGAAGGGAATAATCGTCGATGGATTTGTTATCCCAACCGGGTCGGCCATCGTTTGCCGCCACTTTGCACCACGCCTGAAAGATGGTTTCAGGCAACGCCATCTGATTGTAAAGCCATCCCATAACGGTAACAAGCGTTATTAATCCGGCAACAAAATATTGCAATTGCCGCCCTTGAAAGATATTGGGCTAAAGCCCTGATTTATTTTGTTTTATCCACATACCCCGGACTAAAGTCCGGGGCAATTGTTTAAGAGTTTTAATGGCCGGAGCAATAAATGAACATGGTGAAAAGGGACGCAACGTTTTCAGGCAATAATGAACGGACTGGCGACCTCGAACGGGCGTTTTCCGTCGGTATCGACCTTTTCAACGCATGGTCGGCAAAGGCGGTAGTAGCGGACGCTGTCGAGCGGATGTTTTGGATCCATCAGTTTCCGTAGCCGGTGACGAAGCATGGCATAATCTTCATCGGAAAGGAAACACTCAAACACGCTGTACTGCACCGAAACTCCATACCCTTCAAGCACCTTGTGGATTTTCGTCCGCCGCCGATCGTTCTCGATGTCGTAGGTCACAAGAATGAATTGCATGAAGAGCTGAAAGATATGAAGTTAAATAACACAATCCGCCAATTTTTCCATAACCAAGCCAAAAACGAAAATCCTCTGCGAGTGCAATAAGCTATAAAGATGTGGTTTTTGCCCTTGGAATTGTGCGCATAGGCCTGACTAAGTTTCAATCCTCTGCGAGTGCAATAAGCTATAAAGTTGGCGATTGCGGAAAATTCAGGGAGCGATGAAATCGGGTTTCAATCCTCTGCGAGTGCAATAAGCTATAAAGAGTTGGGAGGAAATTCATTTGATTACTATTTAGGTTATGGTTTCAATCCTCTGCGAGTGCAATAAGCTATAAAGATGTGGTTTTTGCCCTTGGAATTGTGCGCATAGGCCTGACTAAGTTTCAATCCTCTGCGAGTGCAATAAGCTATAAAGTTGGCGATTGCGGAAAATTCAGGGAGCGATGAAATCGGGTTTCAATCCTCTGCGAGTGCAATAAGCTATAAAGGAGAGCAATTATGAAACTTGACGATAATCACACTGTTGTGTTTCAATCCTCTGCGAGTGCAATAAGCTATAAAGCCGATAAAAGTATCGAACAGAAAAAGAAAGTGTCTTAAAATCGAGTTTCAATCCTCTGCGAGTGCAATAAGCTATAAAGGCAAAGGAGGTTTACATGCCAAAAGCTTTTGTTGGTTTCAATCCTCTGCGAGTGCAATAAGCTATAAAGGAGAATGATCAAGGAATTCTTGAAAGATCGAAAAGTTGAATGTTTCAATCCTCTGCGAGTGCAATAAGCTATAAAGAATTCTAACCGCATCGAAGAGAAAGTTGACGTAGTGCCGGTTTCAATCCTCTGCGAGTGCAATAAGCTATAAAGTCGCCGGAGCCAATCTCCGCGAGGCCAATCTCCGCAGGGCCAATCTCGTTTCAATCCTCTGCGAGTGCAATAAGCTATAAAGTTGTACAACTCAGCATTGAAAACAGCGGCCCATGTTCTTGGTTTCAATCCTCTGCGAGTGCAATAAGCTATAAAGTTTACGCAAGAGGTTATCCCATGGGTGATTTTAAAAGTTTCAATCCTCTGCGAGTGCAATAAGCTATAAAGTGGAGAACATGAGAACGGTGAATATCGATATTGCAAGTTTCAATCCTCTGCGAGTGCAATAAGCTATAAAGAAAAATAGAGATGTTAGGACAGGAAAACTAACAAATTTTGTTTCAATCCTCTGCGAGTGCAATAAGCTATAAAGCTCTTGAAGAGCTGTATGACTACATTGAAAGACTGAGTTTCAATCCTCTGCGAGTGCAATAAGCTATAAAGCGTTGATGTTCCAGGGCGTTCCGGTGCTGACCAATGAGTTTCAATCCTCTGCGAGTGCAATAAGCTATAAAGCTGTATGATCGCCGACACCTGTGACGAAGACGGATCAGTTTCAATCCTCTGCGAGTGCAATAAGCTATAAAGAGTACCCCCGGAAACGCTTGACTGGCAAGGGCTGCGGGAGCGAAATCGATGGCTCGTGGAAAAATCAGCGATGCCAAGGGACAATGGTCTGATTGTACTACTGAACGTCTCCCCTATCTTACGGAAAAGAAACGAGATAAACAACATCGAAGGCTCAGGCTCCACGTCAGAACGCCATAACTGCTTGTATTTTATACTGTTACCGTTAAAAATCCACATTTTCCCTCTTTGCATTTCCTGAGGTCTCGATGACGCTTTTCCATATTGCGAGGCTACTGTCAAGTCAACACCAAACAGTCAGGTGTATTCCCCGTCATTGCGAGGAGCATAGCGACGCGGCAATCCATGCGGAACCAGCGAAATCAACAAAAGATGGATCGCCACTTCCCGACAAATCGGGACTCGCGATGACGAATATCCGTCATTATTTTCTTGACACACCACTACTATAACCATCCGCTCAGTATACACGAAGCTTGAACAGCGCATCCGGCGGGGATGGATTGCCACGCCGGATGCGGCTCGCAATGACCGTGGACGAGAGGTCTCGACTCCGCCATTCAGTTCATACCGGCAACCGCGCCGCGCCGATTTTTTACCGGCAAGTGTGCTGTTGTTTCGTTTTATGGTGTTATTTTTGACGCCGTAACTCTTTTCATCACCATTTAGTACAAACAAGCGTGGCCGGAGCGGAATCTCAAGAGCGTCAGGAATCGGGCAAAGCTGCTAACGGCGAAAAGGACGCGCTGAACGTTCGCAAGATGGTTCCTCCGCAGAACCGTTCCTCCGAACCCCTCACGAGCCTCGCCCTCTTCGTCCGCTTCCTCAAGCCGGTCACCTGGATTCCGGTGGTCTGGAGCTTCGTCTGCGGCGCGGTGGCGAGCGGCGCTTTCGGATGGCGGGAGGTCGGCGAAACGAAATTCTGGCTTGCCGTGCTGCTCACCGGACCGCTGGCGACCGGCACCTGCCAGATGCTCAACGACTACTTCGACCGCGACCTCGACGAGATCAACGAACCCAACCGCCCGATTCCCGGCGGCGCGATTTCGCTCAAAAGCGCCACGATGCTCATCGCCCTCTGGTCGGTGCTCTCGGTTCTGGTCGGCTGGCTGGTGCATCCGCTCATCGCGCTCTACGTCGTCATCGGCATCATCAACGCGCACCTCTACAGCGCCAACCCGATCAAGCTGAAAAAACGGCTCTGGGCGGGCAATATCATCGTCGCGGTTTCGTATCTCATCATTCCGTGGGTGGCTGGCGAAATCGCCTACCGGCCCGACTTCTCGCTGCAAGCCATCACGCCGTCGCTCATCGTGGCGACGCTCTACACCATCGCGAGCACCGGAACCATGACCATCAACGACTTCAAGTCCATCGAGGGCGACCGGCAGGTGGGCATCCACACGCTTCCGGCGGTCTTCGGCGAACGCAAGGCGGCGCTCATCGCCTCCATCATGATCGACCTCGGCCAGCTCATGGCAGCGGGCTACATGTTCATGATCGGCGAAACGACCTACGGATGGGTGACGGCGCTGCTCGTCCTTCCGCAGTTCCTGCTGCAATTCAGCCTCGTGCGCTCGCCGCGAACGTGGGACGTGCGCTACAACGCCATCGCGCAGAACTTCCTCGTCGCGGGGATGATGGTGTGCGCCTTCGCCATCAAATCGCTCAACCCGTGACCTGCGGCGACCGGGAAATTTTCGTGCAACTCGTCGGCGAACTCTGAAGAGCCGCGCCCATGCAGACGCCACACTTCGACATCCGCCCGGCCATCTCGGTCATTTTGCCGACCTTCGACCGCGCCCCGCTGCTCGCTCACGCCATCGAGAGCGTCATCGCCCAGAGCTTCACGGAGTGGGAGCTGATCGTCGTGGACGACGGCAGCGCGGACGGGAGCTTCGCGGTGGTCGATGCGTTCCTGCGCCAGCACCCGAACATCCGCTACATGAAGCACCGCAACCGCAAGGCCGCCCTGTCGCGCAACGCGGGCATCCAGGCCGCCTTCGGGCGCTACGTCACCTTTCTCGACAGCGACGACCGCTACCTGCCGGAGCACCTCGAATCGCGCTTCCGCATGATGGAGGCGATGCCGGAAGTGCAGTTGCTTTGCGGCGGATTTGTCTGCGAGGGCGACCCGTGGGTCAGGGATCGGCACGACCCGGAGAAGCTGATTCATCTCGACGAGTGCATCGTCGGCGCGACCATGTTCGGACGGCGCGAGCTGTTCATGGAGCTTGGCGGATTCCGGGCGCTCGACTACGCCGAAGACACCGACCTCTGGGAACGCGCATCACGGCAATTTCGCCTCCTGAAAATCGACCAGCCGGAGAGCTACATCTACCAGCGCTCCCCGGACAGCATTACCGGAACCTGTAAACCGAACCGTCCATGATCCAGTCAGTCACCGTCTATTGCAGTTCGAGCAACCACGCTCCGGCATCCTACTTCAGCGAAGCGGAGGCACTGGGCCGGGGACTGGCCGAACGCAGGATCGGCATGGTCTTTGGCGGCGGGCACGTCGGCCTCATGGGGTGCGCCGCAGACGCGGTCATGTCGAATGGCGGCGAGGTGCGGGGCATCATTCCGCGATTTCTCGAAGCGCGTGAGGTGGCCCACTACGGGCTGACGGAGCTGCGCGTGGTCGAGACGATGCACGAGCGCAAGATGCTGCTGACCGGTTGGGCGGACGCCTTCGTGATCCTGCCGGGCGGCTTCGGCACCCTCGACGAGTTTCTGGAGATTCTCACCTGGAAGCACCTCGGCCACCACGAAAAGCCGATCATTCTCTTGAACGTCGATGGATTCTGGGATCAGCTCCTGCAATTCTTCGAGCGCATCGCCACGGAAAAGATGGTCGGCCCCGGCTACCAGTCATTCTACACCGTCTGCAACTCCGCCGACGAAGTGCTCGCGCTGATCGACCGGATGAATGCCTGCGCTTGATGCGATTCGAGGGGATATAAAGAGAGAGTCTGCCCCGGAAGCAAAATCGAGACAGACTCCTGAGCATCGACGAATGGCGTGTCAATGGTAAACAGTTCTGAAGCCTCAGTCATTGCGAGCCGCGAAGCGGCGTGGCAATCCATGCGGATTCAGGGAAGGCCGTTTAAGATGGATCGCCACGCCCCGACAAGTCGGGACTCGCGATGACGAGGGAGTGCTTGTGGGTTCTGATTGCATATCAATGTTTTTTTTCGTCATTGCGAGCCGCGAAGCGGCGTGGCAATCCATGCGGAATCAGGGAAGGCCGTTTAAGATGGATCGCCACGCCCCGACAAGTCGGGACTCGCGATGACGAGGGAGTGCTTGTGGGTTCTGATTGCATATCAATGTTTTTCTTCGTCATTGCGAGCCGCGAAGCGGCGCGGCAATCCATGCGGATTCAGGGAAGGCCGTTTAAGATGGATCGCCACGCCCCGACAAGTCGGGACTCGCGATGACGGAGGCTGAGTGGAAGTTCATGGAAAGTTATTGTCGCCGGAGTCATAAAAAAGAAAGAGTCTGTCTCGGAAGTAACTTCGAGACAGACTCCAGAGCATCGACGAATGGCGCTCCTGACCAGTCGGAACCGCCGCCCTTTAACCTACGATAGCATATCGTAATCGATGTAACCGCCGCCGTTCATCTCGATCAGATTCACCGTGCCGCCGGGATTCGACGTATTGAGCCAGTTGATAAAAGCACTGCTGCTCCAGTCATTGTAATCGCCCTGGAATGCGCCGCCATCTGGATAGAGGCTGATGAACTGGCTGAACAGCTCCGTCGTGAAAGCTGACTCGACTCCACCGGATTTGTACACCAGACTTTGCTTCTCGCGACACCGGTCGCACGCGAACTTCATGTCGGCAATGCTGCACAGCGAACTGGTTTCGGTCAGGTAGCCGCAGTGGCTGCCGTTCTCCACCTGCGCGGCCACGGCCCAGGAACCTGCAAGCTGTTTGAACTGGCTTGGGTCATCCGCATTGTCAGACCAGGCGACAGGATTCGAGTAACTGGATTCGCGGCAGGGGCAATCGCACTCGCCGACGATCATCACCATCGGCATCTTGCTTGTGGCAAGCGCTGCGCGGTATCGCTCCATGCCGGGAAGCAGAATCGGGATTTTCTGATCGACCGGCGAGAGCATCACCAACCCGACCGGATTGGCGCGTTCCGAATCCTTCCAGTGCGCCATCGGTCGGCTGAACGCCGGGAAGAGCTCCCGGTTGTAGATCACCGGATTGAAGGGTTTGCAACTCTGCCGCCCAATCGTCTGGAGCTGATCGAAGCCGCAAGCCGCCGCCTGCGCATGCGCTCCGCCAACCGAGTGACCGGCGAAAATGACGTTGTTGGAGTTCATGAACTGCGCTTTGCATGCAAGCTCGGCATCGAAGTTCTTGCTGTTGTGACCTTCAGCTTCGGCAAGCCAGAAAAATTCGGTCATGCCGTATTTGATCAGATACGACGCGGCGGCATAGGCATCCTGCCCCACCCGCGGGTTGCCGCCGATGTCGGTCCATGGCATCCAGTCAACCTGCGCGTGGCTGGCGCTGACGAACGCCATCGCCCAGTTCTTCTCGACAATCGCCGAGCTGTAGTTGTAGAAGTTCGAAGGATTGATGCCGAAGAGCGGATTGTCGTCGAGAAGTGCGCCGGCAATCTTTTTTGGGTACCAGAGCAGATCATTGCCGATCAGAAAGCCGTGGTTGAACATCAAGAGACCGTTGGCCTGACGGTTGGCCGGATAAAACACCTCGACGACCACCTCGACAAACTCGGGTACGAAGGGATCATACTGCAACCAGAGATGAATGCGGTCGAAGCAGTAATCGTCGATGCGAATGGGTTTCATAACGATAGATGTTAAAGGGTTGAAATACTATCGAAACACAGAAAACCGGGACGGAAAGAACCGCGTTGCCTGAAACAGTCGTTACGGCATTTTCACCAAGGTACCGATTTTCGGTCGATAGACGAAACATGAAGTTCGAGCAGCCTGCATCGATGTCTCGGGTCAGCGATGTTCTCCTGAAAGGATCGTTTCAGTCAACGCGAACGTTACCAAGGCATCCGCGCAGGAAATGGCGACTCAACTTCAAGGGTTCAGGCAATGGCGACTTCACTGATTTTCGTTTACAGCACCGACAGCCAACCGGTCAGCGGCCTGCTCGATCTCGGGCACAAAACGCTCAGCCCGTCAACCTATGAGTGCAGCCTCTGCGAGTTGACGCAAGACACCCTCGGCGAAAAGGAGCGGTGGCGGGAGTTCCGCAAAAGCGTCGGCCTACCTATGGAGTTTTTTCACCGTGATGAATTCGAGCGAAAGTTCGATCTTCGGTTCGACTACCCGGTCATCCTCTTGCAAGACAGCAAGATAGAGGTGCTCCTGAACAAAGTGCGGATTAACGCAATTTCCAGCCTCGACGATCTTATCGAGACCGTCAGAGAGGAGATCGCAAAAAAGTCCTGATCAGGGAACCAGCACCGCTGCGCCCGTCGCTCGTCCGTGACGCAGGTCGAGCAGCACGCGGTTGGCTTCGTCGAGGGGATATTGCCTGACCTCGGGCCTCAGCTTCATGCGGGCGGCAATGTCGAGAAAGGCCGAGACATCGGCTCGCGTGATGTTGGCGACGCTCTTGATCTCCTTCTCCATCCAGAGATGCCGCTCATAGGAAATTTCGGCCAGCAAGTCGCGGTCGCGAGACTCCTTGCGGATGACGTTGATAACGAGCCGTCCGCCGGGCCGGAGCCGTTCGAGCGCCGAGAGCACCGGCAGCCAGGCGGGCGTGGTGTCGATGATCGAAGCGCACTGCTCCGGCGGATTGTCCGTCGTGTCGCCAGCCCAGTCAGCGCCGAGCGAGCGGGCCAGGTCGCGATCTTTTTCGCTACGGGCAAAGACGAAAACCGGCGAGGCGGGATAGAGGCTGCGGGCAAGCTTGAGCACCTGATGGCCCGACGCGCCGAAGCCGGTCAGGCCGAGAATCTGGCCGTCCCTGAGACCGGCAAGCATGAGCGAGCGATAACCGATCGCGCCGCCGCAGAGGAGCGGCGCGGCTTCGATGTCGGTGAAGAGATCGGGAATCGGATAGGTGAAGGCCGCCGGAGCCGCCATGTACTCTGCGTAGCCGCCATCGGCATCGCGCCCCGTCGCACGAAAATGAGCGCAAAGATTCTCGTGGCCGGAGAGGCAGAGGTCGCAGTGGCCGCAGGCGGAGTAGATCCACGCCACGCCGCGACGGCTGCCGGTTTCGATGCCCGTGACCCCCGCGCCGCACGCGACCACGCGCCCGACGACCTGATGGCCCGGAATGACCGGAAATCGCGGCGGCGGCGTGCGCCCCTCGATCTCGTCAAGCTCCGTGTGGCAGACGCCGCACGCCCCGACCCGCAACAGAATCTCCCCCGGCTTCGGCTCGGGCACGGCCAGCTCCAGGCGAGCCAGCGGTTGCGTCTCCCTGGAGAGATCGACAACTCGCTCCAAAACAAGCGCTTTCATGACGAGTGTTCCTGTTTTTTTGAGGAATGTGGACGCGGTGGACTTTGTGGACGAACTGGACGGGAAACGAACAATTCCCCGCCCGATTCAATTCCTCATTCATAATTCACTTCAGTGGCATCCGTGGCCCTGGCAGGTTTGCTGGGCTTCGAGTTTCTTGAGGGTGCCATTGCCGAAGCTTTCGATCACCTGAATCAGCGTCGTGGCTGAACCGGCCATGAAAACAGCTATGCCGAGGCTTTGCAACCTGGCGACCGCACCTGCGCCGATTCCCTTCACCACGACCGCCGATGCACCAAGCTCCGTGAACAGATCGGCCGGAGTGCACTGGCCGTGGTCATGGTGCATGTTCTTGTTGTCGATGATTTCGACCTCGCCAGCCACGGTATCCACTAACGCGAAAAAGGGAGCGCTGCCGAAGTGGTCGCACACTTTCGATTGCGGCCCGCTGTACTCGTCGAGGGGAATGATGATTTTCATGCCTGGCCTCCCTCTTGCTGATTGCGGCGCATCCGCCCCTGGCCGTCGCCTTCGTGCTTCTGAAGCCCGGTGCGCAAGCCCCTGCACCGGCCACCGCCGCGCCGTCCGCCGCCGAAACCGCCGCCGGGCGACATCCGGTGCAGGTTCCGGCTCGAACATGACGGGCACTCCGCCGGACGCTCGACGCCGTACGGCAACGACCAACGGTGGCCACAGACGGCGCATCCGAACGCTCTCTGTTCTTGTGAAACCATGATATTTCCTCCTTTTACGGTTAACGATACCCCCAAAACGAGCATCTCGCCCAGCATCCGCCGGGCAGCCTCTTCCTGATACAGCCTCTCCACATCGGCCAGCCGGATCCTCTGCGATAACCCGGCATTTCACTGCTCTCGGCATATGGCTCAGCCAGTAATTATTGGCATATGCCAATAACGTAACAAAAAAAAGCGGGATGTCAAGCATCCCGCAAAAACTGGAACATAGGACTTATAAGAACCTATAGGAAAACGACCCCATTCCCCAAAGCCATTGCCCTTTAAAACCGCTTTTGATAGATGTGGCAGTACGGACGATGACCTGTTTTCTCGTAGTAGTCCTGATGGTAAAGCTCGGCGGGCCAGAACTCGCCGCCCTTTTCGACCGTTGTCACCACGCGGTATCCGTGGCTTGTGAGCTGCTGGATCA
>JAAXWU010000022.1:25105-26930 GCA_013334855.1 Chlorobaculum sp.
TGGCAGTACGGACGATGACCTGTTTTCTCGTAGTAGTCCTGATGGTAAAGCTCGGCGGGCCAGAACTCGCCGCCCTTTTCGACCGTTGTCACCACGCGGTATCCGTGGCTTGTGAGCTGCTGGATCAAAGCCTCGGCGATTTTCTTCTGCTGCTCGTCCTGGTAAAAGACCGCCGAACGGTACTGCGTGCCGACATCGGGGCCTTGCCGGTCAACCTGCGTCGGATCGTGAATTTCGAAAAAGAGCTTCGCCAGCGTTTCGTAACCAACCACCGCCGGATCGAACTCCACCTCGATCGCCTCAGCGTGGCCCGTGCGTCCGGTGCACACCTGCTCGTAGGTGGGATGCGCGATTGTGCCGCCCGTGTAGCCGACCGTTGTCGCCAGCACCCCCTTCACCTTCTTGAAATGGTACTCGACGCCCCAGAAGCAACCACCCGCGAACACCGCCTTCTCGGTTACCGTCGAGGGCTTGTCGGCTGGCTCGAACGAGAGCGAGACCGAGTTAACGCAGTAGCGGGCGTTTTTGGAGGTAAACCCTTCATTGTAAAAGACATGGCCCAAGTGCCCGCCGCAGTTGGCGCACAGAATCTCGATGCGCCGCCCGTCGCGGTCGCTCTCCTGCCGCACAGCGCCCGGAATGGCATCATCGAAGCTCGGCCATCCGGTGCCGGAATCGAACTTGGCGTCCGAGCGGAACAGCGCCGCGCCGCACTGCTTGCACTGGTACACCCCTTTTTCCTTGTTCAGATAGTATTGACCGCTGAATGGCCTTTCGGTGCCCTTGTCGATGATGACCCACTTCTCTTCCGGGGTGAGCGCCTTGTACTGCATGGAGACCTCCTTCTGGATTGTCGCTCCCGGCGTCGTCACAGCCTTGTCAACCGACCCGGCCCCGCAACTCGCCAGAAGTAATACGAAAATGATGGAAACGATTCTGAACAACATCGCTTTGCTTGAGATAAACATGGTGGACAAACCGGACGGCGCGAACAGCTCCCCGATCCGCGCCAACCAACGCATATAACATCGTCACAACTCTTTTCAACCCTCTTCCCCGGCATATTGTTTCCGGCATGTGAATTCCGCGCTACTCAGCTCATACAGAACAGCTTCGCGGGCGAGCGCAACGCTCCGCGTCGCAAGCGAATGGTGCGGATGAGAATCCTGGGGGACTGGTGACTGATGATGCGGCTATCGGATGGGATATTGGAGAGTTACGGGCGGATTCGCACTGAGCCGGTGAGGGCTGCCCGTCGGACGTCGGCGATGCGGAATCACTCGATGCCAGGCGTGGCAGCCCTGCCGATGGCGAAGATTCAGAGGAAAGGAGAGTCCTCCTCCTGCTGACCTTTGGGTTTACCGAATCCGCTCGAAATCATCTCTCCGACCTTCATGACGGTTGTCCCGGCGGCAAAGATGCCAAGGCCGACAACGGCGACACCGGCAAGTCCTTGCAGAATCGGCAGACCGACCGGCGACAGCAGCGCTCCGGCCCCCGCGACGGTCGCGGCGGTCTTCAGCACATTACCCTGGATAGGTTCCTTTTCCATATGTGGTTAGTTTTGTTTTGATGTTGGAATGGAAAAAAAATCTCGTCACGCGCTCCCGGATAGCCACCCGCGCCTGACCTGATCGGACAAGATAGTGGCGCGGATCATCTGAAAAAAATCACGCAACCCTTTGCAAAATTGGCCGCCAAACCCTATACTGTCACCTCGTTCATGAAAATGGACTGATTTTTAAGGACAATTAGCTCAGTTGGTTAGAGCGTTCGCTTCACACGCGAGAGGTCGTAGGTTCGAATCCTACATTGTCCACTCCCC
>JAAXWU010000023.1 GCA_013334855.1 Chlorobaculum sp.
CCAAGAGCTGCTGGTAGTGGGTAATGAGGCTTTGCATTTCGTGTTGGATAGCATTTGACGTTCATGATCAAAATTACGCCAAGCTAACCATTTTTGCTACCCGCCCATTAAATTCTGCGAAGAGCCAATCGCAAAAGCACCCCCAAGAAGAGATTGGGCTAAAGCCCGGATTTATTTTGCGTTATCCGCATACCCCGGACTGAAGTCCGGGGCTATTTTGAAGAGTTTTAATCGCCGGAGAAATATCGCGGCATGACTGTCTCACCAGCCTAATCATCCAGTCAACATTTCTGTCCAACTCATCCGCTGCGCACTTCGTCTCGCAACTCCTGATCATCATGGCAAACTCCGGTTCTTCGACTCTTCCTAGATTTTCGCAATTTCTACAATGAATCGCAGCTCTGACTTGTTTTGCAGATTATGAAAATCGGAATTTCATGACGGCCCGTTTCCGCTTGTTACCGATTGTACGCCAAACCCTTCCTTTAGTCCACTGAATACAATAGTTTAGAGTATCCGATTCCTTCCGCTCTATTCCTTTCTCTTTGCTTCCTTTCCCTTGTTTTTGTAACTTATTTGCAAGCGAGTTACAAGGATATTGCAAACAAGGGCGAGAGATGGGCGTAAAAATCAGGGAGCGGAAGCTGGCCTCTGGCGAGGTAGCTCTCTACATTGACACCTACCACAGAGATTTCGGGCGATTCTCGCAAAAGACCGGATTGCAGGCAAATCCCAAAGACCGGAAGGCATACAAGGCGGCTCAGTCCGCAGTTCAGGACAAGGTGCGCCAGATCGAAAAGGACTTGGCGCGGGATGCCGCCGGGGTGTTTGGCAGGAAGGCGAAATCGACAGAGGACTTTATCCAGTACTTCGCGGCGTATGCCAATAAAGGCAGCTATCCCCCGTACTTGAATGCCCTCAAGCACCTTATCGAGTGCTTCGGCGGCGTCTCCCCGTTTTCGAGTCTCAGCACGGCGTGGCTTGAGCGCTTCAAGGGCTATCTCCTCTCACTCGATGGCGTATCGCAGAACACCGCAAGCCTCTACCTCTCGACGGTCAAAGCGTTGATTCGTCGAGCATTCCGAGAAGGCTTTATCGAGGTCGATTTCTCCCCGCGAGTCCAGAACATCAAAAAGGATGAAGTCGTCCGGCGGTTCCTGAGCCTTGAAGAGCTTGGCCGCCTGAGTATGGCCGAAATCTCTAACGGGATGGTCAAGCAGGCGTTTTTGTTCGGGTGCTTCACCGGGATGAGGCTTTCGGATATTGAGGCTTTGCGATGGGAACAGATCAGCCTTGTCAATGGTGCGCCGTTCATCGATTTCCGGCAGCAAAAGACGGGCGGCGTTGAGCGGCTCCCGCTCTCGGAACAGGCCGTCAGAACCTTACAGGCGGTCAAGGAGCTGCATGTCGAATACGCGCCGTCCGGCAGCGAGCACGTGTTTATCCTGCCGTCTCGGTCTGTCATTTCAAAGCACCTCCACAAGCTGGGGGCCAGTGCCGGGCTGAGTTGGCCACTACATTTCCATTCGAGCCGCCACACCTTCGCAACGCTTGCCCTCACACAGGGGAATGACCTCTTCACCGTCTCGAAATTGCTTGGCCACAGGGAGATCGGCACGACACAGGTTTACAGCCATATCATTGATTCAAAGAAGGTCGATGCGGTGAACCAGTTGCCCGTGTTGCCGGATCGGAGCGAAGCGCAGACGATGACGCCAACGACGGCGAAAGGGAGTATTCAGAAGGCACTCGCCGCCGAGGGCGAAAAGATCGCCAAAGCGCTGAGGTTGCCGCAGGACGGGCAAGGCCGGTATGTGTTCGAGGGCAAGGCATTCACGGCGGCGGAGCTGGCGATCGAGGCTTCACAGGGCGAATAACCAACCAAATAAGGAGAGCGAGACCATGACCAACAAACTTTACGGAGTCGCGGACGAGAACAACGGCATTTTCGAGACCTACCAGACCGTTCGAGAGGCTCAGGCCGCTTTTGAACGATGGGTTCGGCACGGGATCAGATGCGAAAAGGAGATTCAGGACGAGAGCGGCTTTTCTGATGCTGAGATTGACGCGCGGGTAAGGTCGTTTTACAGCGCGGTCGAGATCGAAGAGGGCGGGCAAAATTAAACAACTGAGGGCAGAATGGGCGAGAACATGAGTAAAACGGAGATGCACCCCATAGGCTTATGGGCATCTTTTTTCGAGGCGATAGGGGGTTACAGGGATTTCTTGCAAGGCGCTGTTGAACGAGGCGCTGATGCCGGAAGCGTTGATGGTAGATCATTTGTCCGCAACGAGAAGGCGGCTAAACTCCTCATGCTTTGCCAGCCAATACTTGACCAAGAGTATCGGTTATCGCCACTTGATGGGAATTTGCTTGAGCTGGAAAGTTATTGCAGAGGGCAGGGGAATTCCGTTAAGATGTTGATGCAATCCGCAATATGGTTTCAAGCCAACAGACTACGCAAGCAGATTCATGACCTCAAAGTTCCGGCGGATGAGGTGGGGCGCGTGATGCAGGCTATTCAATACAGGCTCGTACTTGATGAAAGGCAAAAAGTTGTTGAGAACTACCTATACGCCAACGCTCTTGACGAATGGTTTCAGGGGGTGAAAAATGCCGAGCCAGCAGAACACGCCGCAGAACCGGCGGCGGTCGATGGCGCGGCGGCAGATCAGGATAATGAGTTCGCCTCTAATATTAAGCGCTTCAAGGGCCAAAGAGGCTTACCAATGAGCGTGATTACGACCGAGTGCCGGAAAATAGCCGAGAGAGAAATGGGGAATCTCCGTCGCGGCGTAAAAGGGTTGATAGAAATGCTTGTCGCTGAGAATGGCGCGGTTCTCCGGGAGGTGTACCCAAACAGCAAGAACCTTGTTTCCTTCGTTTACGGCCACTGCAAAAGTGACGAGAAGATCAAGGAAATTGCCAGAGAGCATTCAGGGAGTAAACGGCAGCGCAGGGAGTGATTGGGGAGTGATTAAAGGGCGTAACGCATTGCTCTGAAAAGACTTATATCAAAAGAGAGCTATAAATTGATTCTTGAGAGACGAAGAGCTTCCAACCATCAATTTATAGTAAAATGAACACCGCAACAGTTACCGCGAGGCCAGAGCCGAAGTATCTCACCACTACTGGCCTGATGACCTATCTTCGAGAATATGCCGGGTTCGCCCCTTCTCGGTCGAACCTCTACAAACTCACCATGAACGGGCAAATACCATTCAAGAAAGGGCCGGGAGGTCGTCTGCTTTTCCCGATTGCTGAAATTCGGCGATGGGTTGATAACGGCGGCGTGGTCGAGCCTTCCGAAACAGATCATGCGGAGGGCTAAGGCGATGACCGGAAACAAGAAAGCCCTTCCGGGGGCGAGTCCGAAAGGGCCTGAAAAATGCGGAGTTGACGGGCGAGATCAACAACAGCAATATACGCAAACCCCCCGATTCGAGCAATACAAAAACAGCCATGAACAATACAGGCGAGCAGTCCGGCGCATGATGGCCGATGCCTTCGTGACGCTTCGCCAGTTCCCGGCAAAGCTCGGATTCAGCTACTACGTTGACCGCGCCGGACGGCTCATTCCGAGAGCTGAGAGGAGGGCGTCACGATGAAAAGCGTTACAGATGCCCTTCGCGTTGAGTTGGGGGCCTTTCCAGCTCATGCGTTCGATGATAAGCTGTTCAGGCCGTTTGTCGAATATCTCAGCCGCCAGACCGACGCGCCGGAAGAGTTCTTGTATTGTGCTGCATTGATGACCGTACAGGCCGCAATCGGCAATCGGGTTTATTGCCAGACCGGACGGCAGCAGGTGAAAACAAACCTCTATGTGCTGTTGCTGGCAGGCTCCACGGTCGCCAGAAAGTCAACGGCGGTGAACATCGTAAAGCATTACGGGCGAGAGCTTGAAAACGTCGTCAACGCGGGGGATGAGTTTGTTCCGGTGGATTCCTCACCCGTTGGCTTTTTGATGCCTGATTCAGGTTCATTGGAGGGCTTGATCGAAACCATGCGAGAGCCGGGAGTCGTGAAGCGGTTCGAGGGGCGCGGCAAGGACAAGATCGAGATCGAAGAGCCTGAGCACAAAGACGTGCTGAACAGCGGCACGGCTGTTTATAGCGAGTTCGCCGGGTTTGTCGATATGATTCAGCGCGAGTACAACAAAGGCTATGAATCGTTCGTTCTCGACGTTTACGACGGCCAAGACCACAAGCGGACGCTGAAGCGTGAGCACTCCTATATCAAGAATCCCTGTCTTTCCATTTTCGGAGCGTCAACCATGACACAGTTCAGGCAGCGCATTCGTGAGGATGACAAGCACACGGGATACCTGCAACGCTTCATGTTCTGCCACGTGCCGGGATCATCGAGGAAACGCGCTTCCCTTGTCGAGATCGGCGAGCCTGACCGCGAAATGGAGGTGTGGCTTGTCAATGCCTTGAAAAGCGTCTATCTGGCAGCAAAACAGCTCCATGACCATGAACACCCCTTTCACCTCTCTGACGACGCCAGAACGGTTTATCAGGCCGCCTTCGATGATGACCAGCAGTATATCAAACGGCAGGGGAAAGAGAATGCGGAGTTTGCCGGGATGCTTGACGGCTATTTCGGACGGCTGGACGTAATGAAAATAAAGGTGGCTTTGATCTTTGCCGTTGTCGAACGAGTGTTTAGCGGTGATGGCGGTTCCCCTTCTGTCTCAGGCGCGGCGATGACGCGGGCCATTGACGTGATCGGCTATTTCCAGCGTTCGACAGAGCGGCTTCTCAGAGATGAATTCAAGTTCGGCAAGTTCGACAGGCAAGTAAAGCAGATCATCGACAAGCTCAAGGCCAACGGTGGCAGCATGAAGCGGCGAGACCTTCAGCGCGGAATATCGTGGCTTGGTAAAGACTTCAAGGAGGTGCTTCAATCCGGTTTCGATTCGGGGCTTTGGATTGAAGCAGACGAAAAAGAGCAATCCGGGCAGAACAGCAAGATGATTCGTTTATGTGAAACAGCGGCCTGACACCTTGACAGCTCGACACCAGTATTCATGCGGGTTAAGGTGTCGAGGTGTCAGTTAGTTGTTTTAGTATTGATGGTAAATTCGGAGGTTAGTTTTATGACAGATGCAGCATTACAGGCAATCCGGGAACGCTTGCCGGAGTACGTCGAGACCGTGACGACAAAGAGCAAGGGCGGGTTTTACACGTGCCCGCTTTGTGGATCGGGAACCGGGCCGAACAAGTCCGGAGCATTCAAGGTTCAGGGCGAGAAGTGGCATTGTTTCTCGTGCGGCAAGTCCGGTGATGTGCTCGACCTTCTCGGCGAGATCGAGAGAATACCGGATTTCCGGGATCGGGCGCGGCGAGCCGAAGAGCTGTTCGGCGATGGCGGCGTGACGGCAACAGCCGCGCCAGTACGCAGAGAGCCGAAGCTGGAGCCTGAGCCGACGTTCATTCCCCATGACCTTGCGAACCGAAGCCTGACAGCATACGAGCGTAACGATTTCTGCCGATGGCTGGCGCGTGTGTTTGGCAACGAGACCGCGTTCCGGCTGGCGGATATGTACCATATCGGCACGTCAAAGTTCTATGATGGCGCTTGCATATTCTGGCAGCAGGACATTGAAGGCAATATCCGGGGCGGCAAGATCATGGCGTATGACCGCGAAACAGGGCGCAGAATCAAGGAGCCGCACACCCGCGTTACGTGGGTTCACAGAGCAATGAAGATCGAGCCGTACAACCTGAAGCAATGCCTTTTCGGGCTTCATTTGGCGGCGAGCAGCTCGAAACCTGTCGCCGTCGTGGAAAGCGAGAAGAGCGCCATTATCGGCGCGGGGGTTAGACCAGAAGCGGTCTGGATGGCGACCGGCGGAAAGGGGACGCTGAACCGGGCGATGCTCGAACCGCTTCAAGGCCGCCGGGTGGTGCTCTTCCCTGATTTGGGGGCATATGATGACTGGACGGCGAAGGCAAAGGGCTGGCCTGGCGTCGAGGTATCGGATGTGCTCGAACGGCGGGCCAGTGCCGAGGATCGCGCCGCCGGGCTGGATGTAGCGGATTTCCTGCTCAGAGAGAACGAAGCGATCGGCGGGAGGTCGGGGTTTTGACAGTGGAAACGCAAGGCTACCACAAGGTTTTAGATGCCGATAATCCCGATGGAGTGAGGTATTCTGAGCGGCGTAAAGGCTCACATCAAAGGTCGCGCCAATCGCCAGAGAGCCTCGCCTATAATGCGTTCAGGCATTCGGCGGCGTGGCGGTTGTCTCCATCCATTACGGGCGATAAGGCCGATGTTTTCGCAGAAGAAACGCTGTTCGAGGGGTTGGTTTTTCGTGATGAAACTGGATCGCGCCGCCGGAGCACCAAACGCGGGCGTAGGGACGTTGCATAGGCCAGAGGTATCAACGCATAGGCCGCGCCGTGATCGTTGATTCTGGCGCGGTTTATGGCCGTTTTTTGTAGGCTGAAATGCCATGAAAGTATTGTGAACACTGAGAAAAAGGAGGGAGCACCCCTATTATGAGCAGAAAAAGACTTCAAACGCTGGGCGACGTTCGGCGGTATCTGGCCGGACTGCTGAACCGCTACGAAGCTGGAGAGATCGACGAAACCCACCTGAAGGCGGCGGCGTATGTCTCGAACATCCTGACCAGCACGATCAAGGATTCAGATTTAGAGGAACGCATTCAGAGGCTTGAACAACAATCAAAAATCGAGGGCAACAATGGCAGGTTTAGAGCAGCGGGTTAGAGTGATGGAAGAAGTATTCCGCCGAGGTAAGGGCAGGCCAATTCCTACCGAGGATGAGTTGATCTATATCAAGGTCGTGGATGGCGATGTTCCGCCGGGAACACCCGTACCGCACGAAGGAAAGACCATCGAGGAGCTACTGGCGGCGGGTTGGCGTATGACCGGGGGCGATAACAAGCTATCTCGAATCAGAATACTGTATCCGCCTGACGATTGAGGGGGTAGCTACAATCACGAGAGCCGGGGTAATTCCCGGCTTTTTTTGTGGTTGGAGTGGCCGCCGTATGACCGTTAATAGACCTTCCGGGCGAGATCGGTATATTCCATTCGGGCGGCTGGCGCAGGGGTTTTTTCTCCGCTTTGCGGCAGATTTGTAACTTTGAGCCTGTAAGTCATTATAAAATATAGCAGAGATATGAAAATCGGAATCTCCTGTCATCATACCTACGGCGGTAGCGGGGCTGTGGCTACCGAGCTGGGGAAGGCGCTTGCCATGAAGGGCCACACGGTGCACTTTTTCAGCCAGGCGGCTCCGTTTCGGCTTGGGCTTTATTCGCGAAACATCCATTGCCACGAGATTGAGGCGATGAACTATCCGCTTTTCGAAACACCGTATCACTCGCTGGCGCTCGCCTCGAAGATCGCCGAGGTGGCGTATTATGAAAAGCTCGACGTGGTGCACGCCCATTACGCCATTCCGCACGCCATCAGCGCCATGCTGGCCCGGCAGATGCTCGAAGAGAAGTGCCCCGCGTCGGAGTGTTTCCGCATCGTTACGACGCTGCATGGCACCGACATCACCATCGTCGGGGCGGACAAGAGCATGAAGGATGCGGTGCGGCTCGCCATCAACAAGTCGGACGGCGTGACGGCTGTGTCGGGCTACCTGCGCGACGAGACCATCCGCATGTTCGCGCCGCGCAAGCCGATTGAAGTAATTTACAACTTCGTCGATACCAGCGTATTCCGGCGAATGCCCGGACGGCGGGAGCTGCTCGGCATCGACGAGGGCAAGGTGGTGATTCACATCTCCAACTTCCGGCCCGTCAAGCGCATCATGGATGTGCTTGCGGTGTTCGAGCGCATCCAGCGCGAGATTCCGGCTACGCTCTTGCTCGTGGGCGACGGGCCGGATCGCGGCGAGGCGGAGACCTGGGTGCGGCAGCAGGGCATCGGCGACAGGGTGCGATTCCTCGGCAAGCTGAACGATATCGTGCCGCTGCTCTCCATCGCCGACCTGATGCTTATGCCGAGCAACGTCGAGTCGTTCGGCCTCGCGGCGCTCGAAGCGATGGCCTGCGGCGTGCCGGTGGTGGTGACCGACGCGGGCGGCTTTCCGGAGTTCGTGCGGCAGGGGCTGGACGGCTTCCGCCATCCGCACGGCGACATCGAGGGGATGAGCCGGAGCGCGCTTTCGATTCTGAGGGACGAGGCCGTATGGCGGCGTTTTTCGGAGGCCGCAGTGAACCAGGCAGGGCGATTCGAGACCGCCCTGAAGGTTTCGGAATATGAAGCGTTTTACCGCAGGCTCATCGACGAGGCCCGCGAGAGGGCGGTGTCAGAAGAGGCGCATCTAAAGACAAACTGAGAGCCTCGAATTGTCATTCTGAACGAAGTGAAGAATCCAGTTTGTGCGCAATGTCACGATAGTTGATTGATCTGCAATACATTACGAAAATCCTCTGGATTCTTCGCTCGCCCCGACAGTAGTCGGGACTGGACTCAGAATGACAGGGAGAGCAGGCTCATCGACGAGGCCCGTGAGCGCAAGGCTCAGTAGCGCTTGGTCGAGATCAGCACCGAGCGGTACTTTTCGAGATCTTCGAGCACCGCGCCGGTACCGCGTGCGACGGCGGTCAGCGGGTCTTCGCTGATGTGCACCATCAGCTTGGTCTCCTCGTTGATCTTTTTGTCGAGTCCCTTGATGAGTGCGCCGCCGCCTGCGAGGAAGAGGCCGCGGTCGAGGATGTCCGCCGAAAGCTCCGGCTTGGTCACTTCAAGGCTCTTCTTGACCGAGGTGATGATCTGGCTGATCGGCGTGGCAATCGCCTCGCGGATGGTCGCCGAGTTGATTTCGCGCTCCTCAGGCAGGGCGGTCACGAGGTTGCGGCCACGGACGTTCATGGTCAGCTCCTTGTCGAGCTTGTAGGCCGAGGCGATCCTGATCTTGACCTCTTCGGCGGTGCGTTCGCCGATGGCGAGGTTGTAGGCTTTGCGGAAGTGGCGGATGATGGCGCTCGTGATGTCGGTGCCCGCGACGCGCAGCGATTCGCCCGAGGCGATGCCGCCGAGCGAGATCACCGCGATTTCGGTGGTGCCGCCGCCAATGTCAACGATCATGTTGCCCATCGGCTCCTTGACGTCGATGCCGATGCCGATTGCGGCGGCCATCGGTTCGGCGACGAGGTAGACCTCCTTCGCGCCGACGTGCTCCGCCGAGTCGCGCACGGCGCGTTTTTCCACCTCGGTGATGCCGGAGGGGATGCCGATCACCATGCGGCGGATGCCGAGCGAGAACTGTTTCTTGGTTTTATTGATGAGGCCGCGGATCAGGTCTTCAGTCGCCTCGTAGTCGGCGATGACGCCGTTGGCCAGCGGCTTGATGGTGACGATACCGGGGTGCGTTTTCTCGTGCATGAGAAGCGCATCGTGGCCGATTGCAACGACTTTGCCGGTGTTGCGGTCGCGAGCGACGATGGATGGTTCGTTGAGGACGACGCCTTTGTTGCGAATGAAAATGAGAGTATTGGCTGTTCCGAGATCGATAGCTATATCTCTGAACAGGTTACCGAAAAAGCTCATGATGCGTAAGTATCTTGGTATGGTACATAGTGGCTTGGAAGGAGCAAAATCAGGCCGGATTCCAAGGTTTTGAATGAAGCCTTAAAGTACTTAATGGCAGCTTTATTTCAAATGAAATCGTAGGTCGCTCAAGCCTCATTTTGAGCCATCCGGCTGGCTATCTTCCATCGGCGGAGTTTCGTTTCAAGGCGCCAATGCTTACATTACGCAACGAGGTTCAACGCCCGGTACGCCGAAATCATCATCATACAAACAACAGAAGCGAAGTGCTAACGATCTACCATTTCCCGCAGGAGGAGGCCGCCCTCAGAGAACAGCTCAACCGGACGGTGTCGTTCGATCCCGCCGCCCAGAAGACGGTCGATGACATTCTGCACCGCGTCAGAACCGAGGGCGACGCCGCTGTGCTCGACTTCACCGAGCGCTTTCAGGGGGTGCGGCTCAGCGACATGCGGGTACCGGAGGCGGAGATCGAGGCGGCGTATGCCGAGGCCGATTCTGAGTTTATCGGGATTCTCGAAGAGGCGTTCTCGAACATCACGGCGTTTCACCGCAACGAGGCGGAGCAGAGCTTTTTTTACGAGCGTCCCGGCGGCGTGATTCTCGGCCAGCGCGTCACGCCGATGGAGCGGGCGCTGCTCTACGTGCCGGGCGGCAAGGCGGCCTATCCCTCCTCCGTGCTGATGAACGCCGCGCCCGCGCAGGTGGCTGGCGTGGATGAAATCTACATGACCACGCCGTGCGACGCCGAGGGCAAGGTCAATCCGCACATTCTCGCTGCGGCGAAAGTTGCGGGCGTGAAAAGTGTCTACCGTCTCGGCGGAGCGCAGGCCGTGGCGGCGTTCGCTTTCGGCACGGCAACCATCCCGAAGGTTGACATCGTCACCGGCCCCGGTAATAAATATGTCGCGCTTGCCAAGAAGCAGGTGTTCGGCCACGTCGCAATCGACAGCATCGCCGGGCCGTCCGAGGTGGTGGTGATCGCCGATGCTGGCGCGGAGCCGGAGTTCATCGTCATGGACATGTTCGCGCAGGCGGAGCACGATCCCGACGCATCGGCAGTGCTCATCACGCCATCCGCCGAGCTGGCCGCCGCCGTGCAGGAAGCTGCCGCGCAGCTCGCGGGCACGATGTTGCGCGGCGAGGTGATCACCAAAGCGCTGACGGACAACGGAGCGATTGTCGTGACCGGCTCGATGAAAGAGGCGTGCCGCGTGTCGGACATGATCGCTCCCGAGCATCTCGAACTGCACGTGGACAATCCCTGGGAGATTCTGCCCGACCTGCGCCACGCCGGAGCGATCTTCATGGGGCCGTGGTCGTGCGAGACGGTCGGCGACTACTTCGCCGGGCCGAATCATACGCTGCCTACCAACGGCACGGCGCGATTCTTCTCGCCACTCTCGGTGCGCGACTTCGTCAAGCACACCTCGATCATCGCCTGGTCAAAGTCGGAGCTGCGGCGCACCGGAGAGAAGATCGCCCGCTTCGCCGACCACGAGGGGCTTCAGGCCCACGCCGAGGCGGTGCGTGTCAGACTGAAGAAGCTATGAGGGTCAGCGATTTCGATTACACCCTTCCCGAAGAGCGCATCGCCTGTTATCCGCCCGAAGAGCGCGGCTCGACGCGGCTCGTCGTACTCGACCGGGCGACGCAGTCGATCACCCACTCCGCCTACGCCGCGCTGCACGAATGGCTTCGCCCCGGCGATCTCTTGGTGCTGAACAACAGCAAGGTGATTCGGGCGCGGCTGATCGCCCACAAACCGACCGGCGCTCGCATAGAGCTGATGCTGCTCGAAAAGCACGAGGGCGAGCAGAACCTCGCGCTCTATCGCGGTCGGCTGAAGGTTGGCGACCGACTGCTGGCGCATGGCGCGGAACTTGTGGTCGAAGCGCTGCCCGACGACGGCGTCGCCCGCCTCTCCTGCGCCACGGCGAATCTCACCGACCTTTTCGAAGCGCACGGCTCCGTGCCGATTCCGCCTTACCTCAAGCGTGACGCAGAGGAGCTTGACCGCGAGCGCTACCAGACAGTCTTCGCCGAACTCCCCGGCTCGGTGGCCGCCCCGACCGCGTCGCTGAACCTGACGGATGAGCTGCTCGACAAGGTTCGCGCCAAAGGCGTCGAAATCGCCCACGTCACGCTGCATGTTGGTCTCGGCACCTTCCTGCCGATTCGCGCCGAGACCTTCGAGGAGCACGTCATGCACCGTGAGTTCTACAACATTCCGGAATCGAGCGCCCGCAAGATCGGCGAAACGAAAGCCACCGGCGGGCGCATGGTGGCCGTCGGCACCACCGTCACGCGAGCGCTCGAACACGCCGCGCCGAAGCTGCTCGACGGCGGATTCTCGCAGGAAGTGAGCGGCGAGGCGGATATATTTATATATTCCGGTTACACATTCCGCATCATCGACGCCCTGCTCACCAATTTCCATGCGCCGCGTTCCACGGTGCTCATGCTCACCGCCGCCTTCGCCGGAACGGAGCTGCTCAAGCAAGCCTACCACGAAGCCCTCGACAACGGTTACCGCTTCCTCAGCTACGGCGACAGTATGTTGATCAGTTGACAATGGATAATGGATAATGGATAATGGATAATGGATAATGGATAATGGATAATGGATAATGGATAATTATTTGCAGGGGTGAGCTTGCTTGTCCTTCCTGAACTGCCACAAAATCCTCCTCCATCCCGTCCAAAACGTCCATTCAGTCCATCGACTCCATAAAAAAAGTTCCGCAGCCAGCTCGAAAACCCTGTGTATTTCTGAAATTCTTAGTTCTTATCGTAACATCACCTGAAAAAGAACGGCGCAAGCTGGCTTCGCTATGGTGGCGATTTTGCATTTCATTTGCAGCCGACTTATTTTAATGCTTTGCTTTTTTCGAGGCAAAAAACCATTCCGGCTTATACCGTTCGCCGTAATTTCCATCGCATCATCACTTATAATCATTACCCTGGAGATCATTATATGAGTCTCATCAGCCAGTATCGCGCCCACACTGAAGAACGCGCTCAACTCGGTATTCCGCCGCTTCCGCTGACCGCCTCGCAGGCCGTCGAGCTGATCGCGCTGCTCAAGGAGAGTCCGGTGCAGGAAGAGGCCTATCTTCTCGACCTGTTCGTGAACCATATCAGCCCCGGCGTGGACGATGCCGCTCTCGAAAAGGCCGCCTTTCTCGACGCCATCATTCGCGGCGAAGCTTCGTGCGCCGTGATCACGCCGGTCGAGGCGGTCAGGATTCTCGGCACGATGCTCGGCGGATACAACGTCAAGCCGCTGATCGATGCGCTCTCCAGCGCCGACAGCGCGGTTGCCGAAGCCGCGGCGATCGCGCTGAAGAAGACTTTGCTCGTCTACGATTCATTCGACACCGTCGTCGAGCTGTCGAAGAGCAACAGCTATGCCAAAGAGGTGCTCGATTCGTGGGCGAATGGTGAGTGGTTCACTTCGCAGCCGACCGTTCCCGAGAAGATCACGGTGACGGTCTTCAAAGTGCCGGGCGAGACCAACACCGACGACCTCTCTCCCGCAGGGGAAGCCTTCACCCGCAGCGACATTCCGATGCACGCGCTGAGCATGCTTCGCTCGAAGATGGACAATCCGATTGCGACCATCGCCAAGCTCAAGGAGAAAGGCTATCCGCTCGCATACGTCGGTGACGTGGTTGGCACCGGATCGAGCCGCAAGTCGGGCATCAACTCCGTGCAGTGGCACCTCGGCGAGGACATTCCCGCCGTGCCGAACAAGCGCACCGCTGGCGTGGTGATCGGCGGCATCGTGGCTCCGATCTTCTTCAACACCGCCGAAGACTCCGGTGCGCTGCCGATCCAGGCTGACGTGAACTCGATGGAGATGGGCGACGTGATCGACCTCTATCCCTACAAAGGGGTGATCGAGAAGAATGGTGACGTAATCTCCACCTTTTCGCTCGAACCGAATACGCTGGCTGACGAAGTTCGCGCTGGTGGACGCATCACGCTCATCATCGGTCGCAACCTCACCCGCAAGGCCCGCAAGGTGCTCGGCCTCGGCGAAGAGACGATCTTCAGTCGTCCCGAGCAGCCCGCCGACACCGGCAAAGGGTACACGCTCGCCCAGAAGATGGTCGGCAAGGCGTGCGGCCTCGCCGGCGTTCGCCCCGGCATGTACGTCGAAGCCGAGACGCTCACGGTCGGCTCGCAGGACACCACCGGCCCGATGACCCGCGACGAGATCAAGGAGCTTGCCGCGCTCAGCTTCAGCTCCGACCTCTTCATGCAGAGCTTCTGCCACACGGCGGCCTACCCGAAGCCTTCCGACGTGCAGATGCATCGCAGCCTTCCATATTTTATTATGAGCCGCGGCGGCGTGGCGCTCAAGCCGGGCGACGGCGTCATCCACACCTGGCTGAACCGTATGGTGCTGCCCGACACCCTCGGCACCGGCGGCGATTCGCACACCCGCTTCCCGATCGGCTGCTCCTTCCCGGCGGGTTCGGGCCTTGTCGCCTTCGCGGGCGTGACCGGCACCATGCCACTCAACATGCCTGAATCGGTGCTCGTGCGCTTCACCGGCGAACTCCAGCCGGGCATCACGCTCCGCGACCTGGTTAACGCCATTCCGTACGTCGCCATCAAGAAAGGTCTCTTGACCGTCGAAAAGAAGGGCAAGAAGAACATCTTCGCCGGAACGGTGCTTGAGATCGAAGGTTTGCCGCAGCTCAAGGTCGAGCAGGCGTTCGAACTGTCCGACGCCTCCGCCGAGCGCAGCGCCGCCGCCTGCACGGTACGCCTCGACAAGGAGCCGGTGATCGAGTATCTCCAGTCGAACGTCAAACTGCTTGGCCAGATGATCGAAGAGGGGTATGGTGATGCCGAGACCATCCGCCGCCGCATTGGCAAGATGGAGGAGTGGCTCGCCAACCCGCAGCTCCTCGAACCGGATGCCGACGCCGAGTACGCCGCGGTCATCGAGATCGACATGAGCGAAATCACCGAGCCGATCCTCGCCTGCCCGAACGATCCCGACGACGTGGCCACCCTCAGCGAGATTCTGGCTGACCAGAAGCGTCCCAAGAACATCGACGAGGTCTTCGTCGGAAGCTGCATGACCAACATCGGCCACTTCCGCGCGCTTGGCGAAGTGCTGCGCGGCAAAGGCCAGGCGAAAGCGAAGCTCTGGGTGGTGCCTCCGACCAAGATGGATCTGAAAAAGCTGGCCGAAGAGGGCTACTATGCGGTGTTCGGCGCGGCGGGAGCACGGGCCGAGATTCCCGGCTGCTCGCTCTGCATGGGCAACCAGGCTCGCGTTGCCGACAACGCCGTGGTCTTCTCGACCAGCACGCGCAACTTCGATGATCGCATGGGCAAGGGCGCGAAAGTCTACCTCGGCTCCGCCGAACTGGCCGCCGTCTGCGCACTGATCGGCGAGCTGCCCAGCAAGGAGCAGTATATGGAGATTGTTGGCTCGCTCTCGAAAAACAGTGAGAAGGTCTACCGCTACCTCAACTTCCACGAGGTGACGGCAGAAGAGCTTCAACTGCTTCTGGATTAATCGGTTACAGTTATTTCCCCTCTCTCCGTTCGAGTGCCGGAGAGGGGGGAATGCTCACGATGTCATGCTCGACGGGCCTGAATTTATACGCTGTGATTGCGTTATTGCTGGGCGAAAACTGACAGCACATGAATAGCGATATTCACGTATAAATAAGTAATTACAAGTTCAGTGTGTTTTTTTGAAAAATCGGCGATTTTGTTTATTATTCGTGAGCTGAACAAGCTGTAACATGCTGAACAAGCTGTAACATTCTTTTATTTGAAACCAAAACTGCATTCGAACCATGAAAAAACTGTTTGCATTCCTGTTCCTCTTGAGCTCCGTTTCTTTCGTTGGCTGCGCTCAGAAACCTGCTGAGACCCCGGCTGAAGCTCCTGCCGCTGCTCCTGCAGAACCGGCTGCTCCTGCCGCTCCGGCTGCTCCTGCTGCTGAGCAGGCTGCTCCTGCCGCTGCTCCGGCTGCCGATCAGGCTGCTCCGGCTGCTGCTCCTGCAGAAGAGAAAAAATAAGCTCCTGAACAAGGACTTATCCAAAAAAGAGACAGAGGCAACTCTGTCTCTTTTTTTTTGTGCCTGCTCGCAAGTGACCGCTGAAAGCGCCGCTCAGCCAGCAAGGCGCACTCACTCATCACGGACTTCCTTTCTCTATCAATATCGCTCTTCAGTTTTTGCAAGTACCATGTTTCTGCACGGTATCTGCCCGAATGATGCGCCCATGTAAAATCGTTGAGCTTTGCGCATTGGTTTGAGAAAATCTGCCAGTAACTGTCGAGCTATAATAAAAGATCGCAAGACAACCTTGAACTGCCGCTTACTTCTGAATTGGTGTCCTGTTGGGAAAAACAGTTGCGACAAAATTTCTTTAGATATGGTTTGCCTCTATACCTCATTATGCAGATACTTTTGATACAGATTGGGAAAAATATTGCGTAATAGATTTCATAGACATCAGTTAGTGAAGTCGAAAAAATGCTCTGTTTGTGACTGCAAAAGATATGTTGAAGAAGCAATGGCTGGAGAACGAGGGAATGATGATGTTGATTTATTAAAAGTATTTTATAATACGAAATACTTTTAAATATTTATATAGCTTTAACAATCGCATATTTGGCTCTATGCTTACTTAAATGAAATAATAATAAAGAGTTAATTGATTATTTCATTCTAAACTTCTATTATGACCATATGCTGAGCGAGTGATAAATCGGTTATTATCTGAATGATTGACATCTTTTTTTTGTGGTGATATGATTGAAAAGATATATTATATAAGTGCTTTTAGATGGAAAATGGATTTTTTATTTAAATAATTGAACGTAAAACAGGAGTTTAATTATGCGCGTAAAGATTTTGCATTTAAATTATTCAATTAAAAGGAGTTATCTATTTTTTGCATTCTTCGTGTGTATTTCTTACAGCTCTTCCCGTGTCGAGGGGGCTGTTCTATCAAATGCTCCGGCGTATGAATGGTGGTATGGCTGTTCGCCGACTACTGCCGGTATGATGATGGGGTATTACGACATTAACGGATATGGCGGCCTTCGTTATGACAATCTCGTTCCCGGAGGTACTGCTGAACTCAACACTTTTGGGAATTCTGGCGCATTGGCCAATCAGATTATTGCCAGTTCTGGCCATATTACCGATTTTTATGGCGGAGAAACTCCGTCAGGCGGATATGGAAAATCGGGCGACGACCTTCCAGCACCATACCATAGTATTGACAGTCTTGCCGATTTCATGGGCACCAGTCAGGATGCTTTAGGCAATTCAAATGGGAGTACCAGGTTCTATAATTTCGTTGATGGGTCCCGATTATATTACAATTATATGCCATTCTTTGGTGTTGATCCATCTTATGGCGCAAGTTATGCAGATTTGTGTGGTATGTATGGTATGTATGAATATGTCACCCAAGCTGGTTATAGCGTCAACACGCTCTACAATCAGTTTACCGACAACGTGGGAAGAACTTATGGTTTCAGTCTCGCAGATTATCAAAATGAAATAGATCATGGCAGAGTCGTAATGCTTCAGGTTACAGGGCATACCATGTTTGGATATGGTTATGATGGCGACACTATTTATTTTCATGATACCTGGGATGCTAATCCTCACACGATGACTTGGGGCACTTCTTATGCAGGGATGGGTCTCTATGGGGTTACAGTACTGGAGTTGACGGGAGGTACCCCGGTACCTGAGCCTGGCGTTTTGATCCTGCTTGGTGCCGGACTCATGAGCTATGCTTGTTACCGGCGAAAAAACAATCGCGATTGTACTGGTTATTGATAGCTCTAAAAGCGTGAGTTCAATAAGACTATCCACCGAATAGCAGTGGTCGGCCTTAAAGCGAAAAAGCCTTGTAACGTCTGTCGCTACAAGGCTTTAAAGTGCTGAGGAGCCAGGACTCGAACCTGGAATTGCCTGATCCAGAGTCAGGAGCCTTACCAATTTGGCCACTCCTCAATTCAGTGGCACAATGTAATAAAAAAATCGGAAATCCAATACCAGTTTTCACCATTTCGTAAAAAATCGAATCCGCTCACGGCTTCTGCCTAAAAAGCACGCCGACTCAGGCGATAGGGGTGATGGTCTCGTTGATTGCGGCGATCAGTTTGGCCATTCTGACCGGTTTGTTGAGAATTTTACAGATGCCGTAGTCGCTCAGATTGCTCGCCTCCTCGATGTCCTTCCCATAGCCTGTCATAAGAATAATCCGGATCCGGGGATTCGCCTTTTTCAGTTCCGCCGAGAGTTCGAGGCCGCTGAGTTCGGGCATGGTCAGGTCGGTGATGACAAGGTCGAATCGTTCAGGGTTCTGCCTGAAAAGCTCGACAGCCTCCCGCGGATTCTTCTTCGCGACGATCTCGAAGCCCTGCTTGGTCAGCATCGAGGTGATCATATTGATGATCACCTCTTCATCATCGACAAACAGAATCGACCCTTTTCCCTGCTGGGGAGCGGAAAGCGAGCGCTGCTGCTCTTTGCTCGCTTTGATGATCGGCAGATAGATGCGGAACGTGGTGGAGATGCCCGGCTCGCTTTCAACCAGAATCTCTCCCTTGTAACCGGTGATGATGCCGTGCACGACCGACAAGCCAAGTCCGGTACCCTTGTCGGCGGCTTTGGTCGTGAAAAACGGTTCGAAAATATGCCTGATTGTCTCCTGGCTCATGCCGATGCCGTTGTCGGAAATGCTCACCTCCGCATAGGGTTGAGCCAAAAGGCCCGGCAATTTTTGAAGCAATGCATCGCCGGGCGTGACCTCGCGGAGTTCGATGGTGATCACGCCGCAGCTCTTGTCGATCGCCTGCCAGGCATTCGTGCAGAGGTTGACAATCACCTGATGAAGCTTTGAAGGGTCGATGAGGATGTTGCCGCACGTTTCGTCGATATGCTGCTCGATCCGGATGTTTGCCGGAATCGACGGACGGAGGAGCTGAAGGGCCTCTTTTACGATCGCCTGAACCCTGGTGATTCTGGGGGCGGTCTCGTGCGCCTTGCTGAAGGTCAGTATCTGCGCGATCAGATGCTTGGCGCGTTCGGCCGCCTGGACGATGGCGGAATAATACTCGGCATCGTAACCCTCTTCGGCGGCACTCAACATGCCAAGCTCCCCGTAGCCGAGAATGGGCGAGAGCAGATTGTTGAAATCATGGGCGATGCCGCCTGCAAGCTTTCCGATCGTTTCGAGGCGTTCGGCTTTCTGAAGCTGGAATTCGAGCCGTTTTTTCTCCTCCTCGTCTTTTTTTCGCTGGGTAATATCGCGAATGACGCCGATCATGCCTGAAAAAATATTCCCATCCGCTTCCTGAACATATCTGACGCCCACTTCGCCATGCAGCTCCGCGCCATTTTTTTCCCTGTATTTTAATTCGAATACTTCGTAGTCCAATCGATTGGCAATGGCATTGCCGACCTTTTGTTGCGCTCGTTCGATTTCATCATTGTCGATGAAGTCGAAAAATGAGTGGCCGAGCACCTCTTCGGGCAGGTATCCGGCAGTTTTTTCGATGGATGGAGAGATATATCGCACCATGCCGTTGAAGTCGGTAACGAAGACGATTTCGGACATCTGTTCGGTGATCATCCGGAACTTCTGTTCGCTCTCGCGCAACGACTGTTCAATCTGCTTGCGTTTGGTGATAATATCGAAAACGACGATGAAATAGTCGCGTTTCGGGCTGTAGACCAAAAAGGAGAACCACTCCTGAAGCGCGTTGAGGAAATAGTCGAAATATTCCGCCTGGCCGGTTTTAATAACACGATCAGCGACTCTGAAGATTTCAGGATCGGTTGTTCTGATTCCAGGAATGACTTCGGTCGCCCGTTTGCCGATGATCTCTTTCAGGGAGAGCAGCTCTTCGAATTTACGGTTGACCTCGATATAGCGGTAATCCACGACGACGCCATCTTCATCGTACACCACCTGGCAATAGGCCAGGCCGTTCGGCATGTTCTCGAAGAGCGTGCGATATTCGAGTTCGCTCTGGCGGATCGATTCGATCAGCTCCCGCCGCTCCGTGGTGTCGATCATTGTGCCGATATAGCCGATCCACTTGCCGCTTTCGTTGTACACCGGCTGTCCGCGAGACATCAGCCAGCGGATCGTGCCGTCCGGCCAGCAGACGCGGAACTCCATATTGGACTCTATCGCAACTTTGTTGGTCTCCGTGATGGTATCGATCACCATCTGGCGGTCATCGGGATGAATGGCTTTCATCCACAGTTCGAACGTGGGTCGCTTCTCTTGTTGCTCCATGCCGAGCAGACGCTCGATCTCATTGGACCAGAACGCCTTGCCGGTTTCGATGTTCATCTCCCAGACGCCTGCGCGAGCAGCTTCGAGCGCCAGTTCGAATCGCCTCCTGTTGTCGCGCAACTCGATCTCTGCCTGTTTGCGCTCCGAAATGTCCATGACGATGCCCGACATGCGGTGCTCGTCCCCCGTCACATCCTGTTGAAATCCGCCCGCCACCAGAATCCAGCGCACTGCTCCATCGGCGCGGCGGATGCGGCACTCGAAATGCCACTCGCTCTTGTTGTCTCGCGTCACCTGTACGATGCCGTAGACCAGTTTGCGGTCTTGCGGGATGACGTGTTCGAGAAACCGTTTGTACGTCCAGTCTGTAAGGGTCGAGTCGTAGCCGAAAATTTTGGCGAGTTCGAGCGTACGGAGCAGCCGCCTCTCCTTGAGCTTCATGCTCCACCAGCCGATATGGCTCTTTTCGAGAGCGAAATCGAGCTGTGATTTGCTGATGCGCAACTCCTTTTCAACCCGCAAGCGCTCGGTTACGTCGTTGATGATGCAGTAAAACACCTCGTTGCCATTGATTTCGATCAGCGTGGTCGAGGCTTCCACGTCACGGACGGAGCCATCGGCCCTCTTGTGGCGAACCGAAATGATTTTCTGTTTGAGTTTTTTGATCAGCTCGATCTCGTGTTCCAGCATCTCCGGCGAGGTTGCGGCGAGCTGGTCGAGGCGCATCGCCCGCAGCTCTTCGAGAGACCAGCCATAGAAGCTTGCCGCGGCATGGTTGGCGTCGATGATCGCTTTCGTCCGGGCGTCGATGACCAGCATGACGACCGAATGGCCGTCGAAAAGCTGCTTGAACTTCGCCTCGCTGATCAGAAGTGACGCTTCGAGCTGCTTGCAGCGGGTGACCTCTCGCGCCGTGGCGATCACCGATGGCTGGCCGCCGGACACAATGCTTCTCGCGCAGATCAGATGCCACAGATACTCCATCCGTCTGCGATGCAGGATTCTCGCTTCGCAGTTGACCTCCTTGTCGCCGTTCATCGACACCGTCAGGGCGGCTTGCATCTCCTCGCGATCCTCGTGATGCACGACGTCGAAGAGATTCATGCCGGATGGAGTGCCGTCGTCCACGCCGAACATGGTATGGCGGGCGTCCCGGTTCCATCCGGTGACGAACCCCTCCTGATCGAGCGTGAAGGCCGGGCCGGGAATCAGCTCCGGCAGACTTTGCAGCGGCTTGCTGGTCGAGCGATCACGATCTTCATGCAGGGGATGCACGATGACGCAGACGCAGGGCGACTCTTCAGGGGAGGTGACATCGACGATGATGCTGAACCCGGTTTCGAGGCCGTTCGTTTGGTGCCTGAAGTCGATATTTCTTCCTGAGTCGAGCGCTTCGGCGATTTTGACGTTCAGGTGAGCGATCAGGCTGGTAACGGCGGGATTCCTGAAGCGGAGTTCATGAAGCAACTGCCCGGCAAGCTCGCCGGAAGGGTGTTGCAACTCGGCATCGAACGAGGCGTTCGCATCGAGAATCCGTCCTGAACGGTCGATTCTAAAGGCGGGCGTGGCCAGATGTTCGATGACGGCAAAGTGCATGGTTCCGGGCTTCTGGCAGTTGAAATAGTAGTGTTTCTGCTATTACAGCAGGCGGGGGCACAGAAAATCATCAATATCAGCGTTCAATATACTCGCTATTATTGTGATTATACATATGAAATTGATCCTCTCAAAATGCTTTAATTTTGAGCTGTCCGCTATCCGCATATGTCGGCGAACAACGATTCGGGTGTTTTTCAGTAGATTTGTTCAAAAGATTATGGGCTCTTGCGTTCTCATTGAGATCAATGCGATGCGACCAAATCGTCCCGACGAGTGTCGAATCGGATACCGGAATGCGAGGCGACGGAAGGGGAAAACACCGTTCAAGTTATTGCCGGGATTACCGTTTGAGCAGTTTTTCGCTTTGAGGTGGCGGTGCAGGAAGCGTCAAGCTTTTACCGGTTGTTGATGAAAAAAATGGAATTTTTCATGGAAATTTCCGTTTTCGGTTTCTAATTGATAGTGATGAAAGGCGGTAACTCTGATCCAGTCACGACATGAAGCCTCTCTCCGGTATCTACAGGATTGCGCTGAAGCTGTTGATGAACGACAAGAGCAAGTTCACGGCGCTTCTGGTCGGCATCACCTTCGCCGTGTTTCTCATGGTGATGATGATGTCGATGTTTTCCGGCATTCTGGCCCGCTCGTGCGCTCCGGTCTATAACATCGGCGCGAAAATCTGGGTGATGGATCCGGCGGTGAACAACACCAACAGCAGCATCCCGATGCCCGATTACATCCTGTCGGCGTCGCGGAGCATTCCGGGGGTAAAGTACGCCGTGCCGCTCTATTTCGGCAGCGCGCTCATCAAGCTCAGGGACGGAACCTATCAGGCGGCCACGGTGGTCGGCCTCGATGACGCCACGCTCTTTGGGCGGCCCGAGATGATCGAGGGAAAAATCGAGGATATTTTCGCCGAGAACGCCTTCCTCGTGGTGAAGGACGCAGAGTTTCCCAAGCTCAAAAACCCGAAGATCGGCACCGAATTCGAGATCAACGACAACCGCGCCACGGTGGTCGGCATCGCCAGGGCGGCCTCGTCTGGCCTCTTCGGCGTCCCGACGCTCTACACAACCTACAATCGCGCAATCACTTACATCCCGTCGGCGCGTTTCACCACCTCCTACGTGCTGATCGAGCCGAAGAGCGAGGCGGACATTGTCGGCATCCAGCAGGCTATCGCCAAACTCGGCTACGAAGCGCTGACCCGCGAGCAGTTCGTCAGGAAGGTCTCCAACTTCTACACCTTCAAAACCGGCGTCGGCATGAACATCATGATGATGACCGCCATCAGCTTCGTGGTCGGCCTCTCGATCTCCGGCCAGACCTTCTACACCTTCATTCTCGAAAACATCGGCAAGTTCGGCGCGATGAAGGCGATCGGCGCGAAGGGCAACGAGCTGATCGCGATGATTCTCGCCCAGGCGTTCGTCACCTCGCTGATTGGCTACGGCCTCGGCGTCGGGGCGGCCTCGACCTTCATCATCATCGCCAAGTGGCGTATTCCTGATTACGCCGCCCAGCTCACCTATCCCACGCTCGGGCTGGCGCTCGTCATGGTGATGATCATCGCGGGCTTTTCGAGCTATATCGGCGTGCGCAAGGTGTTGCAGATTCAGCCGTTCGACATTTTCAGGGGGTGAAATGGGCGAAGCGGCGATCATCAAAGCGAGCAATCTGGTCAAGTGGTTCGGCGAGGGAGAGGCGCGAACCGTGGCGGTCAAGCAGGTCTCCTTCGAGGCGAGCTACGGCGAGATGCTCTACATCGTCGGCCCCTCGGGCAGCGGCAAGACCACGCTCCTCAGCATCATTTCAGGGATTCTGAGGCCAAACGAGGGGAGCGTCACCGTAGAAAATCAGGATATATGGCGGATGAACGACGACGAGCTGGCCGATTTGCGCCTGAACAAGATCGGCTTCGTCTTTCAGGACTACCACCTTTTTCCGAGGCTGACGACGGTCGAGAATGTGGCCATTCCGCTGATCCTCAAGAAGATGGAGTGGAACGGGGCGATGAAGCTGGCGCGTGAGTATCTCGACATTGTCGGCCTGAAGGATCGCGCCGAGTTGCAGCCGGTGAAGCTCAGCGGCGGCGAACAGCAGCGGGTGGCCATCGCGCGGGCCATCGCGGGTAAGCCGGACATCCTGATCTTCGACGAACCGACCGCCTCGCTCGACGGCGACACCGGGCGCAAGATCGTGGAGTTCGTGAAATCGAACATCCTGAACGAAAAACGGGCCATCATCATTGTGACGCACGACAGCCGGATTTATGAATACGCGGACCGGATCATGAAGATGGAGGATGGCAGAATCGTGGGGTACGAAACCAATCATTTCAATGAGAAATAAAATTCTGATCGGCATCGCGCTCTTCGGCATCCTGCTTGGCGTCGTGAGCGCATATTTCATGAAGATGCGCCCCAAATCGGAGCCGCCTGCCTTCAAACCGGCCTCGAATCCCTACCGGAGCGGAATTTACGCCAACGGCATTATCGAGAGCGCCCAGCAGAGCGGAGCGAATGTGAGCATCTACCCCGAAGTGTCGGGTACGGTGGTGAAGATTCCCGTCAGCGAAGGAGAGCAGGTCAAGGCCGGAGAGCCGCTGCTCGTGCTCGATGACACGGTGCAGCGCTCGACGGCGGCTTCGGCCAAGGCGAGCATCGCGGTGGCCGAAGCGACGCTCGCCAACACGCAGGCGCAGTACGGCAAGCTCGCCGCTTCATCGGCGCTCGATCGGCGCTCGGTGAGCAAGGATGCGCTCGACACCGCTTCGAATGCCGTCCGTTCGGCACGGGCGAGCCTCGAACTTGCCCGCAGGCAGTTCGATGCGTCGAACGCGCTGCTTGGCAAATATACGCTGAAAGCCCGCTCCGACGGCGCGATTCTCGCGATCAACACTTCGGTGGGGAGCTACATCTCCAGCCAGGGCGGCTACAACTCCTACACGAACGGCTATTCGCCGGTCATCGTCATGGGCAACCCGGATCACAGCCTGCAAGTGCGCTGTTACGTCGATGAAATCCTGATCCAGCGCCTTCCTGATCCGGCGAAGATCAGTGCGAGCATGTCGATTCGCGGCACCACGATCAAAATCCCCCTAAAATTCGTGCGCTTCCAGCCGAACGTCACGCCGAAGATCGAGCTGTCGAGCCAGCGCACCGAGCGCGTGGACGTGCGCGTGCTGCCGGTGATCTTCAGCTTCGAAAAACCGGAGAATCTTACCCTCTATCAGGGCCAACTTGTCGATATTTACATCGGTGAAGAAGCAGCGAACAACAAGTAACCGGGCGACCGGCGCGACGCAAAGCCACGCCCGGCGCGGCGTCGCCTTGCTCGCGATTCCCACGCTGCTGCTGGCGGGATGCGCGGCGGGGCCGGACTTCGTCAAGCCCGACGCTCCGGCGGTGACGTCGTACGACCGCGATCTGCTGCCGAAACCGGAGCGCGGCGGACAGCGCTTCGACGAGGGAGTCGGCCCTGCGGCGCAGTGGTGGCGCTCGTTCGGATCGAGCCAGCTCGATGCAGTTGTCGCGCAGGGGCTGGCCGACAATCCGGGCTTGCAGGCCGCCGAGGCGAGCCTCAGGGCGAGCCGGGAGAATCTCGTCGCCGGAGCCGGAATCTTTTATCCGCAGGTCAGCGCCACTTTTTCGCAGACAAGGCAGGCCGCGTCGCCCGCCACCGCAGTTGGCCAGAACAGCGGAGCCATCGTCAACCTCTCGACCCTCTCGGCATCGGTCAGCTACGCGCTCGATCTTTTCGGCGGCCAGCGCCGAGGCGTCGAGGCGCTCGGGGCGCAGGTGGATGAGCAGCGGGCCCGTACGCTCGGCGCGTACATGACGCTGACCGGCAACATCGTCAACACGAGTATCGCCATCGCCGCCTATCGGGAGGAGTTGGACGAGTTCGACCGGCTCATCGCCATCGAAAAAGATCAGATTGCCATCGCCACGAAGCAGTACCAGGCGGGTCTCTCCAACTACAGCGCCGTGCTCGCGTTACAGAGCCAGCTCGACGCGCTCGAAGCCTCCGTGCCGCCCGTCCGGCAGAAGCTGAGCCAGGCGGAGCATCTGCTGGCGACGCTCGTCGGCAAGACACCGGCGGAGTGGCCGACGCCCGACCTGCGTCTCTCCGCCATTTCGCTGCCGGAGCGCGTGCCGCTCTCGCTGCCCTCGGAGCTGGTGCGCCAGCGCCCGGACATTCTCGCCGCCGAAGCGCAACTGCACGCGGCCAACGCAGAGATCGGCGTGGCCACAGCGGCGCTCTACCCGAGCTTCACGCTCACCGGCAGCTACGGACGCACAGGCAACCAGCCCGGCGACCTTGCCGATCCGGCGAACCGCCTCTGGTCAATCGGCGGCAACATCGCCGAGCCGATATTCAACGGCGGGGCGCTTCGGGCCAAACGCCGTGCGGCCAACGACCTTCGCGACCAGAGCCTCGCCCTCTACCGCCAGACCGTGCTCGCCGCCTTCGCCCAGGTCGCCGACCTCATCCGCGCCCTCGAACACGACGCCGAAGCGGTGCAGGCCGAATCGCGAGCCATCGAAAGCGCCAGACTCGCGCTCGACCTGATTCAGGCCAACTACAAAGCAGGCATGGTCAATTACCTGCAAGTCATCCTCGCCGACATCCAGTACCGGCAAGCGAAAATCGGCTACCTGCAAGCCAAAGCCCAGCAAATGCAAGACACCGCCGCCATGTACGTCGCCCTCGGCGGCGGCTGGCAAAACGACGAGACGGCGAAGAAGAAGGCTGGGATGTGAGAGAAATGGGAATATATTTTGATGGGAAAAATTACGCTTATTGCCGAGGCGCAAATTTCCCCGTTTTATCGTCAAAATCCAGACAACGCTCGACGCCAAATGCCTGCCACAACGTATCAAGCAATGGGCGGATAATGCTGTCAATATCTACAGTATCAATCTCTTCAATCCAAGCTTCCGGCGGAACAAAATGCTGGCGATCCGCCGTCTTTGTATGTCTATATGGTTCATACATGTAAACAAAATCGAGTTCGTAACCTTTAACATTAAGTATGCTAAAACTCAAAAGTGCTGGACCCGCAAAGCCCCAGTTCTTTGTATTTTCAATAAATTTCTTTGCCGAATGATAAAAGAGACGTGACATTCCGGAAGACGATATAATCCTAATTTCGTTGCCCTCTGAATCTTTTTGTATGGCACCACCAAGCTCTGCGTGTTTTGGTTCAGCGTGAATTGGAGAAATCGACCGTTTGAGTTAGAGTGCAAAAACGGAGGAATTCACCATGCGAAAAGTGAGAAAAAACTACACCCCACAGGAAAAGGTCGCTCTCCTGAAACGG
>JAAXWU010000229.1 GCA_013334855.1 Chlorobaculum sp.
GGCTGGTAGCGTTCGAAGTTTTCGAGGATGGTGCTCAGGCCTTTGCTGACTGCGGTTTGCGGTTCGTTGCAGATTGTTACATTCAGTCCGGTTGCGGCGTGGATTTTTCTGTCGATTCCGCTTAACTGCGCACCGCCGCCCGTCAGATAGATGCCTCGTTCGAGAATATCGACGGCCATATCCGGTTTGTCAGCAAGCACTTCGATGCTTTTCCTGATGGCCGCGACGATCTCCTGCAACGGAGCGGTTATGAGATCGCTTAGGGCGGCGGTGCTGATCTCCTGCGTTTCGGGAAAGCCCGACCGAAGGTTGAACCCTTTGACCGTCAGTCGAGCGTCCTCGTCGAGCCTGTCGGTGTTGGCGATATGCAGCTTGATCTGCTCAGCGGCATAATCGCTGATCGCCAGGTGGTTTTTTTCTCTCAGGTACCGGATGATTTCATTGTCAATGTGGTTGCCCGAAACGTCGAGGGACTCTCCGTTGACAATCCCACCCAGCGATATGACGGCTATTTGCGTGGTGTCGGCGCCGAGATTGACGACAAGACTCACGACCGGCTCGAACGGGTCGATGCCTGCGCCTATGGCCGCGGCTATCGGTTCAAACACCAGATACGCCTCTTTCGCGCCAAGGTGCTCAGTCGCCATGTCGAAGAATGCACGCTTTTCCACCTCGGTTATACTGCATGGCACGCTGATCACCAGCCGGTGAATGCCAAAAAGAATTCTCGGTATGGCGGCGTGCAGCAGTTCCCGGAACAGCCGCTGCGCAATATCGTAATCAGTGATGATGCCCTTGGTGACAGGCTGGATGGTGTGCATGCCCGGATGCATTTTCCGGTGCATGTTGAGCGCTTCGCGCCCCATGGCGAGCCACTTGCCTGAATCGCTCGCTACCGCGACAATCGTGGGTTCATCGACCACGATGCCTTTATCCCGGATGCACATCAGCGTGTTTGCCGATCCGGGGTCAAGACCGAGGTCGATGAAGGTCTCCATGTTCAAAACGTTGCCAAAAATCATAGTGCCAGCCTGTTGACGGTTGCGGAAGCCCTGTTCGCCAATCGTGTCGCGCAGTGTTTTCATTGTGTTCCGGCGCTCCTCGACAGTTTTCAGGATCGCCGGTACTACAACAATCGGGATGTACAATCTGTTTATTGGCGGAGTTCGAGGTGTGCGCGTCTGGCGGGAGGGGACGTTGGCGGAGTTATTGTTTTTCGCTGATAGCACGATTTCGCCTTGCAACGACCCGGCGCGTCAGCAAAATAACAGCAATCATCGCGATCACGATCAGCGCAGCGGCGGTGATCGTGAGCCAGTTGCCTCCGGCGAGGAGGGCGATGGGGTTCCATGAGGCTTCGGCGATGATGCGCCCTTCGGGGCGGGCGTAGCGTTCGGGGATCGTCGCAATGCCGTTCCGCTCGGGGAAGGACGAGAGGTATTCGGCGAGGGCGACCCATTCGCGCAGCGGTTCGCCGTTGCGCATCACCGTGAGCCGGGCTTTGTCTTTGTCGCTCACCGGATTGCCCGCTTCGTCCCTCGGCGTGATCGAGAGGATGCCGTGTGATTTTGCGCCGATCAGGTCGATCAGGTTTGCGAGGTAGGAGTTGAAGGCCACACTGTAGAGACGCTCGCGCTCGACGGGACGGTAGCGGTTGTCGCCTCCTTCGACTTCGACAGAGGTGACGCGGTCGAACGGCACGCGATTGGGGTTGTAGCGGAACCTGATGCCGGAGACGCTCAACAGGGCGTCTTTTTTCGAGGGGGC